>PFTZ01000032.1 GCA_002789815.1 Candidatus Berkelbacteria bacterium CG_4_9_14_3_um_filter_39_23 | reverse complement strand
TCCCAATTCTTGATTTAAAAATCTAAATTTTACCATCTTGAATCTGCACCTTATTTCGCTTATTTTCTTTCATCATCGTCAATTTTTTGTGTCCAGTGCGCCAGCCAAATAGTGACCATTACCACAATCACCGTGACAACCAAGGCATAAATAATATACGAAACCATGCTATTACCTTTAGTAATATACCGGTCAATAATCGCTTTAATCGCTTCGTTCCACGACAGGGCAGCCACCAATCCAAAAGCGCTGGTAAGCATTTTAGCCACCGTTGCGAAATATTCTTTGCCTATTTTTTTAAAAAAAATTCTTGTTTTGCCCATTTTACTCTCCGATTACTTTTTTAATTTTAACAATTACTTCCCCGGGCATTGTTTCAGATTTAACAATAAAATCTGTGGCACCCGCCCGCATGCCTTTATCACGCGTCGCATCTTGGATTAAGGCAGTGAGAAAAATTACCGGAATATCACGTGTAGCTTCGTTAGCTTTTAGCTTTTCTATCGTCTGAAAACCGTCCATTTTGGGCATCATAATATCTAACAAAATGATGTGTGGTTTAAGCTCAGTCGCCAATTTAACCCCTTCTTCACCGTTGGACGCAGGCAAAACCTCAAAACCCTCAAGCCGTAATCGTTCCGCATACATTTCAAGTAACGTAATATCATCGTCAATAATTAACACTTTTTTATTGGTACTCATTAAAATTCTCCTTTTTTCCCCTTACTATTTGGCAAGGCAGATTATTATTATTATAATCCAACTCGTATAAATGTTCAAGCGACTAGCCTAAGGGTGTAAAAACGAACCAGAATCAGATTGAAAGGCTGGTTTGTTTTTACGCCCTTATGGCAAGTTTATTGAAATTTTACCCAGAAAATGTGGTAACACCGCTGAGCTACTCGCGTCTTCGCTTAGTTTAATCTCTGGTCCTGATGGTTCAGCTATGGCAGTGAGCTCGACAGCTCAGAGCCGGTTTAATAACTACATCTGATAGCTATGAATGTTTCATTTTAACTACAAAATAATAATTTCTTGTTTATAATAGTTTCCATTATCTCTCCCTCCTCCAAAGTTCTTATTTTGCGCTCCAACTGATTTCATTCTCGCTTGAATGGATAGTGACTAAACCGGCTCTTATATTTTGGTTTGCATCATTTTAGTATCATCGCCCGGTTTGTCTTTAGGTAAAGTAAAAGAAAAGACCGAGCCTTTGCCGTATTTTGTTTTAACATTAATTTTTCCACCCGACAGATCTATGATATTTTTTGAAATGTAAAGTCCCAACCCGGTGCCTTGAATATCGGTTGTTTCAGGTGTTTGCGCGCGGAAAAATTTTTCAAACAAATGGGGCAGTTCCTTCTTGGACATGCCGATACCAAAATCTCTGACCGATGTTTTGATAAACTCATTTTCTTCACTCAGCTCAATTTTGATTGTACCAGTTTTAGAATATTTTATGGCATTACTCACGAGATTATATACTACTTGATGAATCCTTTCTGGATCAGCCCAAACATTCGGATCTTTGACATTAGCCACAAACTTAATTTTCAAATTTTTCTCCAACGCTTTTAGTTGCACCTCTTCTTGCACTGATTTAACCAGTTCTTTCAAATTAAATCTTTTGGATATAATCGTGAGCTTGCCTGATTCAATACTGGATACATTAAGCAAATCTTTCACCAAACGAGATAGCCGTTGGCTGGAAGCATAAGCTCGGGTAAGGTATTTTTGAACAACTGGGTCAACTTTAACAAAGTTCTCGTCAAGGATCATCGAAAGATACCCTTCAATAACAGCAGTTGGCGTTAATAACTCGTGCGACGCGATTGACACAAATTCAGACTTCATTTGATCCTCCTCACAAAGATGTTTTCGTTCAATTATTGATACGGTTTGAAGCAAAACAATGCTCACAAGGCGCCAGTCCTGAGCGGAAAATACATCACCAGATTTTTTTTCTGGCATCATCATAATGCCGATCAGTTTTCCTTTAATAAAAACTGGAAGTGCCATTGCCACTGAAATTGATCGCATAAATATGGCGGCTTTCCCCTTAGCCACTTCTTTGATTTTTTTATTCTCCCTGATATCCCGTTCTAGCTCTTCTCTAATAATCGGTTCTTGAAGGGCTTTAAAATAAGTAGCCAATTTTTCAGAAAACGGCTCAACCAATTTTTCTTTTGGCGCGCCGATAACTTCAATGCGATTATTTTTCGCTTCATTCTGTTCATTATTTAAAATAAAAAAAATACTAAACTCCAGCCGCATTGCTTTAATCAGTGCTTCCATCATACTGCGAAGCGCTTCTGACAAGCTGGTAGAAGAAGCCAAGGAAACTCCGAGCTGACGCGTTACCTCGCCTAGATCATATTGTCCAACGAATGAAAATTTGTCAGTAATTTTTTCTAATTTCCTGCGGATTGGCTCAAATCCAAACGCGATAGCAATCGTAGCGACAATGTTGGGAATAAAATCGCGAAGATAAAAACTTCTATTTTCCGCGCCAATAAAAATAGTAAATCCAAGCACAATAGCAACATACACCGTTAGCGCAAGCGCTAATAAAATGGAATAGATAAAAATTTTCTTGGTGATAATCCGTATATTGAACAATTGATGCGCGATGATAGGATTTGATTTCTTGCGCGGATTCTTAAAATATACCAACAGGACCAATATGGCTGTGAACAGAAAAACAATTATGAATAAATAATTATTCCAGAGCATAATATAATTCCACACAATCAAAAGGGGTAAAAACTCAAGGTGAAGAGAGCTTGAATGTCAGGGGGGTTCAAAGTGTTATATACACGACTTACGTATTGTTGATACTGCGGGAAATCAGTTCCGCAACTATTTCCGCTTCAGCCTGACCGCGTGTCTCAGCCATCACGCAACCGATTAAAAATGCGATCGCTTCTTTTTTGCCTGCTTTAATTTTCGAAACTACTTCTAAATTTTCAGCTATCACTTTTTTCACAATTTTCTCTAGTTTATTAGTGTCGCCAATTTTTTGGTATTGACTAAAAAGCTTTTTTAGATCGGCGCCATTTTCCTTTTTCCGGATAATCTCTTGGGCAATTTTACGGTTAATCTTTCCGCTTGAAATTTCATTAGCAATGCTTGCTAAATCCTCTGCTTTGATATTCATCTCCGACGCATCATTGATAAATAAATTTGCCAACCCTTTTTTGTCTTTGGCTGATTTGGCTGATCTTTCAAAATAATCCGCCTTGCCCAAATCCTTGGCTAAAATAGAAGCATCTTTCTCCGCCAATCCCCACCTCATAAATTTTTTTCTTTTCTCCCACGGCATCTCTGGCAATTTCCCGCTCTCTTTTTGAAGCTCACTGGTTTCAATCGGCGGAATGTCTGGCTCGGGAAAATACCGGTAATCAGCTGAGGTTTCTTTTACTCTTTGCGCGTAAGTTTTTTGCTTTGAATCGTTCCAACCGCGCGTTTCTTGAATAATTTTTTCACCTTTTTCTAGCATCTCCGTCTGTCGTTTAATTTCATATTGAATCGCCCGCTCCACAGCCCGAAATGAATTTAAATTTTTAATCTCAACCTTGGTCCCAAGTTTAAAATCTTGGTCATTGAAATTTGGAATTTGTTTGGAATTTGTTTCTTGTTTTCTGTGATTTTCGCGAAGCGATATATTCACCTCGCACCGCATCTCACCCTTCTCCATATCAGCGCTTGAAACAGACAAAGTGCGCAGGACCAGCTGATATTCCTCGCAAAATTCTCGAGCTTTTATAGCGCTGTGAATAACCGGCTCGGTAACAAGCTCAACCAGTGGCACGCCCGCGCGGTTTAGATCAATCAAGGAATAATTTTTTTTCTCCGATAAGGCAAGCGCGCTTTGAAAGTGCGTCAGTTTGCCGGTATCTTCCTCTAAATGAATTCGCGTCAAAGCTACTTTACCATCAGCCAAAGGCAAATATCCGCCCTTACAAATCGGCTGATCAAATTGTGAAATTTGAAAATTCTTAGGTAGATCAGGATAAAAATAATGCTTGCGATCCCATTTTGTTGCGATCGCAATTGTACTTCCCAGCGCTTTGCCAATTTTTATCGTATCTAAAATCGCCTGCTTATTCGGCACTGGCAAACTACCGGGAAGCCCAAGGCAAGTTGGACAGACATTAGTGTTTGGCTCTGAATTAAACGGGTCATTTTTACAAGAACAAAACATTTTACTTTGAGTATTGAGCTCTGTATGAATTTCCAGCCCGATTGTAACTTCAAAATTTTTCATACCAAATCTTTTATGGCGTTTTTTAAATTGGAAAGCGCTTTTTGGGCTTCGCGCGACAATAGTTCAAACTGATGCTCGTGCACAATACGATTACGCAATTTATGCCCGTTCCAAGCTGATTGATAACCAACTTGATTAAATTTCTTTTCTATATTTTTTAGTCGCTCGCCCAAAGTCTTGCCCAATGCCCCGCGCGATTTCAATACTTTATCTAAAAAATTATCCGCTTCAATTACTGCTTGGCGAAAATGCGCTTCGCCACCCAGTCGCATAATTCCATCCAGCCGTCTAAACTCGTCCTCAACTTCCTGCCAGCTAATTTTTTTACCGCTAGAAAAAATCTTTTGAAATGGTCGGCTAAAAATTCGTCCGATTCCTCCAACAATCATATCAAACACTTCTATTTCCCGCGATTTCTTTTTCATTTTAGCTTTTTAATTTAACGAGGTGGATAAATTTATCAATAAAATTTTCCAAAGAAAAGCCGTTTTGTAGCAACTTTTGTGTTGACATTGAAAAATCAGAATCGGTTAAATTAGCCAAATAAGCTTTTCCATTTTGGTCAAAATCTACCAAACGAATACCCAGCAAATCCGGTTTATGGGGGAAATCCATATCATTAAATAATTTTATATATTTCTGTAAATTTTTTTCGGAAATAATTTCTACTTTCTTTTCTTTACCGCGCAAATTATCTTTATTTTTTGAGTAATACGGCGTATGCCCGCGAAGCGCTAAAAAATGAGCAAAGCCGATATTTTGTCGTCTTATGTTAGCGGTTTCACCCATTAAATTTTCAAAATAATTATTTGCGTTTTGCTTAAAATTTGAAGTCACAAATTTAAAGCTAACGGTCGCAATGATTTTCTGGTTTTTAAAAACTGCTATATCCAAATTTTTTGGATAATATTTTCCGTTCATTATCGCTTCTTTGCTATCACCAATCCCTAAAGATTTTATAGAATATCCATTTTTAAGCTTATGCAAAATTGTTTCAGATAAAAATTTATGAATTGGAATTAATTTTTTATTACTTCTCGCGCCACCTTTTTTATTGTAAGCCACGAAAGAAATATTAATTGCTTCAATAAATCTATCAGATAATTTTTTCATAATTTTTTAGTTAAAATAATGTTGGCTGAGACTTGTAAAATTGGGGATGCACAAAATCTTTTAAAAAACTTTTTGCATATGATTTGTATCCTCCTCGGTAGCTTTTTGAAACCGAGCTGATATGCTCTTTCATCAAATCAGAATTTAATGCTTTGCTCAACTCGTACATATCAATATTGTGTTTTGGTTTGACGCAATATCCTGCATAAAAACTTGTTTTCTCATTTTCAATTACAAAAAAACGTGGCGAGATATTCATTGTGCTGGTTATTATCTTTTTTCCAAAACTAGTTTTTAGCCCCTGATTTCTTCCAAAAGCGTAAAATTCTTCATAATTTATACCGCCCCCCTTGTCCCTTGTGGCTAAAATATTGCGTTGACTTAGGAAATATTTATATGCTTCCGTGTAATGCTGCCGCATAACGGCTGATGATATTATTTTTTCATTTTTATATGGAAAGATGAGAAAAAGATTTTGATCCTTGCCTTTGTATGTCGATGCTTTAATAATCGGAACACACAAATCCTTTTCAATTTTATGATTGTTAAAATAATAAAAAAAATTGTCTGTTGCTTCGGGGGAAAAAATATAGATGTCATCTTTTAACGTTGCTATTCCGTAATGAATATCTGCGATTTCTTGAAGCGCGGAATACTTTTTATTAAGTTTAATAATTTTATCTAAATATTTTCCATCAAAAAACTCCCATCTTTCGGGCTTCATATGCTGAGTTAAAATATTTTTATATTCCAACTCATTGAAATTGTTTTTATAATTTTCAGTATATAAAAAATTGCTGGCTTTTTCTTTTTGCAAAAATGTAATGGCTGTATATGTGGTTGCGTCTTTAAAAACTTGGAAATGATCAAAATTTACTATTTTGATTATATGCTGGAGTATCAGCTGGCGCAAATTTTTCCCGGCGCTAGAGTAAAAATGAGAATTAGGAGTGATAAATGAAATCTTGCCACCCTTGTTTAACAATTTTAAAGCTTGTTCAAAAAAACAAAAATACAAATCAACTGAACCGTTTGAAGCAGTAATATATTTTTTTTGCAATTGCTCTCTCCTATCATTCAAATTTTGTATTCTAACATAAGGTGGGTTTCCAATAATAAAATCAAACCTTTCGCCAAACTCATGAAAACAAAAATCGCTATTTATCGCATTATATTTCTTGATTTTTTTGGTTGATAATTTTTGTAAATTTTGTTTTGTTGATTTAATATGTTTCTTTAATATATCAATAAAATAGATATTTTCCTCAATGACTTTTTCTACCCTCTTGCCAGATAATTCTGCAAATTTCCGCACTATCGTGGTCGCAAATACCCCCTCACCGCAACCAGCGTCAAGCATCTTTTCATTCCCTTTTATTTTCCTGTTAGCAAATATCTCTTCTACCATAAAATCAACCACCCATTGGGGAGTAAAAATAACTCCATTTTCTTTTATACTTTTAATATCCATTGAGCTAATTATTTTATAATTTCAATTTTTTTGATTTTTACATCAGCGCTTGGCTGGTCGTTATCGTCAGTTGCTACTTTCGCAATCGCATCTGCCACATCCATACCTTCCACTACTTTTCCAAAAACTATGTGCTTTCCGTCAAGATGCTTTTGATGCGGACCGGTAACAATAAAAAACTGCGAACCGTTGGTGTCGGGTCCTGAGTTTGCCATAGCCAGCGCGCCAGTGTCCACCAATAGTTCATTTTTTTCATCTTTAAAAGGTTCTCCCCAAATTGACTGCCCGCCTGTGCCACACTGGGTCTTTTCATCATTGTCACTGCAAAATGGATCGCCAGCCTGAATCATAAAATTATTAATTACGCGATGAAAAATTAAATTATTATAATAACCTTTTTCAGCTAAAGACATAAAATTCTCCACTGCTTTTGGCGCTTTATCGGGAAAAAGTTCGATAATAATATCCCCCTTGTTGGTTTTCATATTTATTTTTGTTGTCATAGTATCTCCATTATTTGTGTTTATTTTGGTGAGTATAATTGCGATCGCAAAAATACCAATAACTGAAATTAACAAAATATTTCGCGTCCACATTGATTGTTTATTTTCTTTTTTTTGCATTTCTTCGATCTCGAGCAACTTTCTAGCTTGTTTTATTTTTTTAATTTTTCCCACAAAAACTCCCTCTTAATATAGATTTGGTTTTAATAAATGAAAATCGGTAATCTGCTGAAAATACTCTGCCAGATCCAGCACATCATAATCCGCTTTTTGCGGTCCAATAATCTGTAAACCAACCGGTAAATCTTTTTTATTTCTCTCAACTGTCCCACAAGGAATAGAAATTGCCGGTAAACCAGCTGGATTAACTGGCACAGTTAGAATATCCGACAGATACATCTTTAATGGATCGCCAGTTTTCTCACCAATTTTAAATGCCGGCGAGGGCGCGACCGGACCAACAATTAAATCTACCTTTTTAAATGCCCGATCAAAATCCTCTTTGACCAGCACTCTTACTTCCTGAGCTTTTTGATAATACTTGTCAGCGTAGCCAGCGCTTGACACAAAAGTACCGAGCATTATTCGACGCTTTGCCTCTTGCCCGAATTGATCTCGAGCTTCACCAAAATGCACTCCGCTAAAACGAGCCAAATTAGACGCCACTTCGGTTGTCTGAATAATATAATAAACTGCAAGCGCGTATTTGGCGTGAGGCAAAGAAATTTCTTTAATTTTAGCGCCATTTTTTTCTAAAATTGTTATCGCATTCTCAATGGCTTTTTTTACATCTGGGTCAACATCATCGGTGATAAATTCTTTTGGTATTCCAATCGTAAAATTTTTCTTTTTATCTGATTGACGGATTGGCTTATCCAAATCAAACGAGGTTGCGTCTTTATCGTCCTTACCGGAAATTGTATCAAATAAAATTCTCGCGTCTTGCGCTGTGCTTGCCATCGGACCAATTTGGTCAAAACTTGATGCCATGGCAATCAAACCATACCGTGAAACAGCGCCATAAGTTGGCTTAAAACCAGTGATGCCACAGAGCGACGCTGGGTGACGAATCGATCCGCCAGTATCAGATCCAAGCGCTATTGTTGCAAGTCCGGCTGATATTACTACCGCTGATCCGCCCGAAGAACCGCCCGGCACTCTCCCCATATCCCAAGGATTTTTCGTTACTCCGAAATCAGAATTTTCTGTTGACGAACCGTGAGCAAAAGCGTCAAGATTAGTTTTGCCTAAAATCACAGCGCCTGCTTGATCTAGCTTTTCGATTACGGTCGCGCTATACGGCGGAATAAAATTTTTTAATATATTTGAGCTGGCGGTTGTTTTAACTCCTTTGGTACAAATCACATCTTTAATGGCAATTGGAATACCGTCTAATTGGCTACGCAGTTTACCAGGCGCCAAGCGCTTGTCTGACGCGCGCGCTTTGACAATTGCTTGCTCTTTGCACAAAGCCAAATAAGCATTTAATTTAGAATTATATTTTTCAATTGCTGTAAAATATGCCTGTGTTAAACTGGCGCTTGAATATTTGTTAGCTTTTCTGTCTTTTTGAATTTGACTGATTGTTAGATTTTGCAAATTCATTTAATTGTCCCTATTCTCAAATATCGCCCCAACTTTGAAAAAATTGCTATGAGTATTTTTCGCATTATCTAACACATACTTAACGGGCAAGCTTTCCCTTACCGTATCTTTACGCCAAACATTTTTAAGCCCGATAATTTGCCCGATAATTTTTCTATTGTCTGTCTGGGCGTTGTGCAAACTTTCGATATATTCCAAAATTTTAACGATTTGGCTGGTATATTTTTTTTCTTCTTTTTGCCGTAACTTTAAATTCGAAAGATTCGCCAAATGATCTATTTGAAATTTCTTGCTCATATTTTAATGATAACAAATTAGCATGGTTTTGTGAATACCGCTAGCAGAATTATTCTATCTCAATAAAAATCGGTTGCGATGAGATGTTGACATTTCTTTCTGCGATCGCAATCGGATTGCCAAGATAATCATATTCTTTGACGATTGGTAAAATTTCTTGTGGCAACTTTACCACCAATGGGGCGCTTGCCCATATCACAAACAGGGGCTTTCTGTCATTAAACGACAGCTGATAACCAGTAGCGCCCCCGGTTAAATTTAGATTTTTCAGCGATGAAAAACCGCTGATTTTTTCTGACATAAATTTATACGCTTTAAATGGTTTTTTTTGTTTACCACCCGTTTCAACCAAACCAAGCGTGGCTGAAAGGGGATCAGACTGCCCAGTGTCAAGCGACTGATAACGAAAATAAAAAAGTTTCTCGGCGCCAGCCTCAAACCCTGCCAACATTCTTTTGGCAATCTCCTCTGCCTGCGTATCCTCGCTATAAGCGCCGGAGGATAAATCAGGTCCAGAAATTCCGAGCGACCAAATCGGTTTTTGAAAATTAAAAGCGCGCATCTTTTTATCAAGCCACTTAATACGCGCTGAAATACTGGCTATTGTGTCAAAAAAACGAGTGTCAACAATATCAAAAAATTCTGGATTAGCAAAAACTTTTGCTAGATTCCCCTCAATTATTTGTAAGTCATTGGTTGGCTGATTGACTGACAAATTTTTCAAATTAATTCCACCTAAAATTATTTGATTATCCTTACTGGCGTTTTTTAATATTTTGTATGCGGTTTCTAAAACTTTTTGATATTGCTCCACGCTTCCCTGCCAGGTACTTTTTGGACTGAACACTTCGTCCTCAATTTGCCAAAATTTAATTTTACCGGCATACTGCCTGGACGCTATCCGAACAAATTCTTCGTAACGAACGATTTCCGCGATAGGACAACTCCCCGCCCCTTGAGTGCAAATTATCTCTTTGGGATTATCAGCTAAAATGGTCGCAACTAGCTGAGTGCCACCCAGTTGATCTATTTTTTGCGAAAACTCGTCCCAGCCATTTTCATCAATTTCTTTCCAGGATAAAAAAACCCGTGTCCATTTAGCCCCAAGATCGGTAGCAACCTCATTACTCGGCAACCCATCGATGCCTAAATAATTTTTAATTACTTGCTCTTTATTTTTTTTATTTACCCCAAAAAGATCTAGCTTGCCAATTTCAATCAAAGCAATAAAAACTAGCTCGGCTAAAGCAATCGCTCCGATTATCCCAATTATCGCCCAGCGCCTAGATATCATTTAAATAATTTTAATAGTTCTTTTTCGCTAATAATCTTAGCATTTAATTTTTGCGCTTTGGCTAGCTTTGATCCAGGGTTCTTACCAACCACCAAAAAATCTGTATCTTTAGAAATACTGCTGGACGCCAATCCCCCACGCAAGCGAATTTCATTTTCCGCAGTCTCGCGCGTAAAAGTTTCTAACTCGCCAGTTAAAACAAAAGTTTTGTTTTTGAGTGTTTGAAGTTTTTTATCAGGCAATTTTAATTTAATCCCTAGCTTAGTCAGGTCAATCATCTTTTTTGCATTCTCTGGTTTTTGAAAATATAAATATAACGCCCGAGCGCCTTCTGGTCCAAAATCGCGAATCATCATCCATTCATCTTGCGATCGCAATTTTATTGCTTGACAAAATTCGTAAGGCACAATTATTTTTTTACCGCTTGAAAAATCCAAAGCAATACTACTAGACGCTACTTCGCCAATGTGCAAAATGCCAAGTGAAAATATAAAACGAGCCAATGTAATTTCTTTGGCGCGCTGGATAGCGTCAATAATGTTCTGACTGCTTTTTTCAGCAAACCGCTCAAGTGGCGCTAAATCACTTTGCTTTAACTTAAATATATCTGCCTCGTCTTTAACCAAACCAACAGAATAAAGTTGCTCAATAATTTTCCTGCCCAGCCCATCAATATCAAAAGCTTTTTTTGAGACAAAATGAATAAGCTGTTTTATTTTAGTTTGCCCGCAACTAGTGTCCAGGCAATACAAATCGATTTGATCAGCTTTTCTTTTTTGTAAAGGTTTATAACAATTAGGACATTCTTTCGGAGCAATTAGCTTTTTGCTCTGCGCCGATCTTAACTCGCTAATTGATTTGACAACTTCGGGAATTATATCGCCAGCTTTTCTGACAATAATTGTATCGCCAACGCGAATATCCTTTTTTTCAATTTCCTCCCAATTATGGAGCGTGGCGCGCGTAACAGTTGTGCCAGCTAAATTAACTGGCTCCATAATCGCCACTGGCGTGATTCTCCCAGTCCGTCCAATTTGGTTGATTATATCTTTTAAAATTGTTGTTTTTTCTTGGGCTGGAAACTTGTAGGCAATCGCGCCCCGAGGCGCTTTGCCGACAACGCCTAATTTTTCAAAGTCCGTGTTTGAATCAACGCCTATCCAAACTCCGTCAATTTGAAAATCGAGTTTGTCTCGTTTTTTATCAACTGATTCATAAAATTTTTGTACCTCGTTTAGATCCTTGCACTCTTTACCTTCTGCCACCACAAAACCAAGTTGTTTTAGCAGTTTATGCTTGTCTTTGTGTGTTTTTAAATTTTGAATTTTGAGTCGTAATTCTTCGTTTTGATTTATTATTTTTTCATTTATTAAAATATCGTATCCCATAAAACTTAACTTTCTTTCAGAAGCAAGTCGCGGATTTAACTGACGAACCGAACCAGCCGCCCCGTTTCTAGGATTGGCTAAAATCGGCTTGCCTTGTTTTTTATATGTTTTATTTAATTTATTAAACACATCATTTTTCATATAAACCTCTCCGCGCGCCTCAAACGATAAATCGGCATTGATGTGAAGCGGAATTGATTCAATGGTTTTTAAATTCTCTGTCACATCCTCGCCGACTTTGCCATCGCCACGAGTCAGCCCTTGCGTAAAAACTCCATTTTGATAGTGGAGCGCCACTGCTAAACCATCAATTTTCATTTCTGCAAAATAGCTATTTGGCTTTCTGCCTAGCATTTTTTCATTCCGTTTTTCCCATTCCAAATTTTCTTTCAAAGAAAAATTATCCGTGAGCGATAACATTGGCGCGCGATGAACCACTTTTTGAAATTGCTTGAGTGGTTCTCCCCCCACTCGCTGGGTCGGAGAATCCGGAGTGATAAACTGGGGAAATTTATTTTCCAAATCCTGCAATTCATGCTTTAGTGAATCATTTACCGCGTCAGATGCTAATGGTTTATCAAGCACATGATAAGCGTAGCGATATTTTTCAATCAGTTTTTTAAGTTTTTCAATTCTCTTTTTTGCCTTATCTTTATCCATATTTTTATTATACTAAAAAATTTGGTTTTTTATAGAGCTAATAAACAGTGTGAGGGGGAAACAGAAATGTCGTTTGACAAAGAAGAAAAGGTAATTGTGCTCGAAAACCCTAAAGACCCCGATTGCCAAGGAGTGCTTGATTTACGTAACCCTGATTTACCATGTTACAAATGCCCTAATTTACTGAAATGTCAGTTTGAAAAAATCACATCTGAATAATCAAATGGCGACAATCAATTGAGCATTTTCAACCCTTTATGAAAATGCTTTTTTCAATATTTACAAGAACCCTAAACCATTTCCCGTAATTTTTTTATCCGATCTTTAATCGGCGGATGAGTTGAAAACAAAGACGAAACATTTTGCTTGGTAAAAGGATTGGCGATAAAAAGATGGGCGGTGGCAGAACTAACGCCAGATATTGGTCGCGCGTTTTTACTGATTACCTCAAGCGCGCTCGCCAACCCTTCCGGGTAACGGGTAAGTAGCGCGCCTGACGCGTCCGCCAGATATTCTCTTTTTCGAGAGATTGCCAGCTGTATCAGCATCGCAGTAATCGGAGATAAAATTATAAAAACAAAACCAAGTAGCGCGATGATTTGGTTACCACTTCCTCCTTCGCCACGCTCTCTGCCTCCTCCCCAAAATTGCCAACGGAGAAAAAAGTTTGACGCTAGGCTAATGATGCCAATCAAAATCACCACCATTGTCATCACGCGGATATCATAATTTTTGATATGCGATAATTCGTGCGAGATAACGCCTTCAAGTTGGGGTTTGGTTAATTTTTCCAGCAAACCAGCGGTCACAGCGATTGACGCATGCTCAGGATCGCGTCCGGTAGCGAACGCGTTCAAACCTTGATTTGGTATAATATAAACTTTTGGCTTTGGGACGCCAGCGGTAATGGCTAAATTTTCTACTAACCGGTGAAGCGCTAAAAAATCCTGATAAGGCGCCAAGCGCGCGCCAGTGGACATCAAAGCCATTTTATCTGAATAATAATAAGAGGCAAGAGTTTGGCTAAAACTAATTATCACCGCTAAAAACAAAATTGCCGGATTGTTGTATTGCCAGCTCAAAAACCAACCAAGAGCTATGACAAAACTTGCCACAAGCGTGACAAGCAAAATCGTTTTTCTTTTGTTGGAAATAATTTGATCGTACATTTTAGTAAATTAAAAATCAAATAATTCTCACAATAATCCGCTTAAATCTCCACCTTGGGTGGTTCAGTGGCTACTTCTTTTTGTTCAGCGGGCAACTGAAAGAGTTCAAAATTCTTAAAACCAAACGCGCCACCCAAGATATTGTTGGGGAAAACCTCGAGTTTGGTATTAAAGTCGCGCACATTTGAGTTGTAGAAACGACGGGCAGAACTGATTTTATTCTCCGTGTCCGACAATTCGTCCTGAAGCGCTTTAAAATTTTCAGATGAGCGGAGAGTCGGGTAAGCCTCTGCCACGGCAAAAAGAGTTTTCAAAGTTGACGATAAAGCATTTTCCGCCTTAGCCTGCTCCTGTGCGCCTTGGGCAGAAATAGCTGTAGCGCGCGCTTTAGTAACATTTTCAAAAACTTCTTTTTCCTGTTTGGCATAACCCTGCACTACTTTAACCAAATTAGGAATCAAATCATATCTCCGTTTTAATTGGACATCAATATCGCTCCACGCTTCTTTGGTCCGATTCTTCAAAGTAATCAAACCATTGTAGACCAAAACCAAATAACCTAGCACGACGACTACCGCGATCAAAATGTATAAATACATATTTTATTGATTATATTTTGCGTTTTAACGCTATATTTTTTGTTATTTTTTCCCCTTTTGCCATAAAAGTGTAGAAACTATAATGTCAATCCGCCAGTTGGCGGACAAATCTCAATATTAAATCTGAAAAGTTTAATTATTGTTGGTCAAAATGTAAAGAAATATCTCGCCATCCTGCGCGCCCTGTGTGTCGGTTATATCTTCCAGTCGCGCTGTTACAGCGTAATTTTCACCATCAACTGATTTGTAGCCATACCACCAACCATCAGTCGCCATGGGATCCTGAGGCATACTATCCAAAAAGTCGGGCACGAGTAGCGAATATATTTCACTCGCGGAACTGGTAGCTTTTGAATATGTTTTTGAAATTGGGTATTTACCTGTTTGGGTTTTATATGCTTCGACTGCGGTTTGAATTTGGACCAAATGAGATTTGCGAGTTGTGTCATTTTGGCTGATTGCGCTGGTCGTGTTGCCAATTCCTGCTGTAGCTCCGCCAGTGGTGGTTGCTGTGCCATCAGGCGTAACCACGTTTCCAGCTTCTCCTCCGGTGGCAACAGTTGAGCCGGCATCGGTTCCACCGGTAACTCCATCGCTTATTTGACTATTCTCTAATGTGATGCTTACTTTATCAGCAGTTTTAAGACCTAACAAACTTTTGCCAAAATCAGTTGCCAACGCCACATACGCCCCGCCACCTAGTAGCAAAACCAAAAAAACAATTAGCAATATCATTGTTAGTTTAGACTTTTTGGGCTCATTTGTTTTTGGGGTGGCAGTAGCCGGTCCAGCCGAAACGTCGGTATTTTTGGTAGTCACTTGCTCGGACATTATTTCGTCCATCCGTCCGTTAGCTTGGGACATTGGCGATGTAGACGATTGACCTACTGATTGCCCAAGCGAATTGCCACCAGAATCAGTTGAAACCGGAATACTCGCGCCTGTCGCAGGCGGTATATTGGACGACACTGACGGCATAGGTGTAGTCGCGTTTAATATTGGCGCTCGCGATGTAGAAGACGCCACTGGCTCAATGGGCGGCTCAATGGGCGCGCCAGCTGGTTGACTGTTATTATTTTGACTGGGCGGACTGGAAAAATCCAATTCCATTTTCCCTCCTTGATTTATTATTTATTATGACTCGCATTATTTTCAATTCGCCAATTATTTTAAGCAATAAATTATTTTATTTTTTTAATTTTTTTATCGTCTTGGGCAATTTTTGCCTTAACTCGCTTGACTGATTTTTTTACTTTTAATTTTGGCGCTGAAATTTTTTCCGTTTGCGCTTTATGCCGTAATATCTTTACTTTTATAATTTCTTTAGCTTCGTTAGCGCCATACTGGACAGCGAAATTATAGGGAATCAGCCAGTTCGTAGCATAGCCATTTTTAACTTTTCTCACATCTCCAGCTACTCCCAAATTCGGCACTGATTTTTTTAAAACAACTTTCATAATTTAATTATAGCAAAAAAGAAAGAAATTACAACGAGCCCCCAAGCTCCGCAATCGCCTTTTCCATCTGCAAATCCTTTTCCGACGGATTATTTTCAACTGAAATATCTGGCTCAATGCCTTTTTTGTCAATTTCACTGCCACTAGGGGTGAGCCATTTGGCAATAGTAATTTTCAAACTTGATTTATCCGGAAAATCAACCAAATCCTGAATCGTGCCTTTGCCAAAACTTTTTTGCCCGATTAACTTTCCTCTGCCTGAATCTTTAATCGCGCCTGCTACAATTTCCGCTGCCGAGGCAGACCCAGCATTAATTAAAACTTTAAGTGGCACACTTGATAGAACCGCTTTTTGCGTGGTGCGAAAATCTTCTTTGCCTGCCCGACCTTGTTCTGACACCACCACCCCCTCAGGGATAAAAAGCGATGCTACATTTACCGAGCTGTCAAACAACCCGCCCGGATTGTTGCGCATATCCAGCACCATTCCTTTAACCCCAGCTTTTTCAAAATCGCCCAGGGCATTTTTTACACCAGCAAAAGTATCGCTAGAAAATTGAGAAATTTTTATCACCCCGATGCCGTCTGCGCGAATTTCTGATTTAACCGAATCAACCTTAATTAGCGAGCGGGTAATGATGAGGTTGAAAGTTTCTTTTTTACCCGGACGCGCAAGGGTCAATTTCACTTGGCTACCTTTTTCACCCCGAATTTTAGCAATGGCTTCGTCAAAATTTATCGTTGAACTAGCCACATCGTCAATCGCTACAATCACATCCTTGGGCAACAGCCCCGCTTCTTTAGCAGGCGAACCGTCAAGCGGCGCCACCACTGTTAAATTTTCGTCTTGCACTGCCAGCTCCGCGCCAATCCCTTCAAACTCGCCATTAACATCGCTTAAAAATTCCTTGGCTTCGTCTGGATTAAAATAAACTGAAAACGGATCCTTGAGAGAGGCGACCATACCCTTGATCGCTCCATAGACCATCTCTTTGGGTTTAATCTCACCAATGGTTTTTTCCTTAACCCGCGACCAAACTTGCCAAAATAAATCAAAATCAACCTCTTTGTCAGCGCTTTGGCGATTGACCACTTCTACGTTGCGAGCTTGGATATTTTTATACCCCAAACCATAACCAGTCGAAAAAGAGACGATAAATAAAAAAAGAAAAAGATATTTATTGCGATTTGACATAAGACTTATTATAACATAATTAAACTTATTGTAAAAAATGCCGCCTCAAGTAGCGTAAAATCTAACTATGGCGAGGTGGTTGAGCAATTTAAAAATCTAACCGAAATTATCGCGACTTAAATTTTCTTGACGCGCCTCAAGTAGCGTAAAATCTAACTATGGCGAGGCGAGTTGGGTTAAATGGTTTGGCTACTTGACACGAATGGATAATTGCGATTTTGGGCTTGACTTGTGGCTTAATTTGAAATGATAAATTTTAAATTATTGATTTGATAATTCCCCCACCGACCAATGTGTCTCCTTGATAAACAACCAGCGATTGCCCGATGGTAACTGCCCTTTGCTGTTTTTCAAAAACAACCACCACAGAATTTTTTTGCATTTTAACCTGGCATTTTTGAGGAGCTTGACCATAGCGGATCTGGCAAAGGGTTTGTTGGCTAGGATTAAATTTACCAAAGTTAGTTTGGTTGATCGCAATTTGTCGAGAATAAAGCTCGGGGCTAGCAAGTGGACCAACCAGCAAATAATTTTTCAACAAATTTTTTCGGGTTGCGTAAAGTAGCGGAATATCTTTGCCAGCATACGAAGTGCCAGTAAATCGCAACCCAGCAATTTTCTGACCGATAGTATAACGCCAGAGACCTTGATGCTCGCCTAGGATTTCGTTTTTATTGTTGATGATGCGCCCTGGCTTGTTTTTTAATTGATGGCTCAAAAAATCTTGGACTTTTATCTGACCTAAAAAACAAATTCCCTGGCTGTCTGGACGGGAGGCGGTTGGCAATTTGGCTTGGCTGGCAATTTTTCTCACTTCACTTTTATGCAATTTAGACAGGGGAAAAATCGCTTTTTGAATCTGGTTTTTATCCAGCTTCCATAAAAAATAGCTTTGATCCTTGCTTTTGTCTTTCCCACGTGTGATGCAATTTTTCAATTTTCCGGCATAATGCCCGGTTGCCACATAGTCTGCGCCAACTTTTTGGGCAATGCGCAGAAATTGCCCAAACTTAATCGCTTGATTACACAACACATCTGGATTAGGGGTGCTCCCTTTTTTATACTCTGAAATAAAATTTTTTAATACTGCTTTTTCATAGTTGCGAGAAAAATCAAAAATATAAAACGGAATATTGAGCTGGGAAGCGACTTGACGCGCTAGCCGAAGATCAAGCGACCACGGACAAGTAATCGTCTTTTTTTGCTTGAAAAAATCTTGTAGCATTGGTGGCGAGATTAAAATAAAAGCGCTGATTACTTCATAGCCCTGTTTTTTGAGTAGATATGCTGAAACCGACGAGTCAACCCCACCCGATAGTCCGACAAGAACTTTTTTTTTCATAATATCTAATGTCACAACTTACGCAAATTATCATTCCACCCCCTTGTCATCCCCGTTAGAAAATGTTTATTTTCTATA
>PFTZ01000011.1 GCA_002789815.1 Candidatus Berkelbacteria bacterium CG_4_9_14_3_um_filter_39_23 | reverse complement strand
AAAAGATCCAGCGGTGATTGATTGCTGGTTTGATTCAGGCGCGATGCCGTTTGCTTCTGGCGCCAGCGAAAACATTGGTTTCCCAGCTGATTATATTTCCGAAGCTATCGATCAAACGCGCGGTTGGTTTTATACGCTACTGGCAATTTCTACACTGCTGGGAAAAGGAGCAAGCTATAAAAATGTAATTTGCATTGGACATATTGTTGACGAGCATGGTAAAAAAATGAGTAAATCGCTCGGTAATGTCCTAGATCCAAATTTAATTTTAGATAAATTTGGCGCTGACAATTTGCGATTTTATTTAGTGTCAGTTAATCAGCCCGGGCTCACAAAAAGATTTTCTGAAAAAGAATTGCTCACTTGCGTTCGCAAAAATTTGTTGGTGCTTTGGAACATAACAAATTATTTTTTAACCTATTCTCGCCTCGACGGTTGGCAATTCAAAAATTTACCACCCAGCCATTTTCTTGATCTTTGGCTTGCCAGTCGCGTTGCCAAATTGAAAAATGGGATTGTTAGCAATCTTGACAATTATGAAATAACGACCGCGGCAAATTTGATTGAAAGTTTTTTGGATGAATTTTCAACCTGGTATCTCAAGCTCTCGCGCAAACGACGGACGCAAGATTTTTACGATTCATTTTATTTGGCGCTCAAAGAAGTTATAATGTTGATCGCGCCGTTTATGCCTTTTGTTTGTGAATTTTTATTTCAAAACCTAAAAGATGAGCATGATGCCGATTCAATCCATTTAGAGATTATTAGCCAGTCTAAGAGTTTTGACGAAAAAATAATTCAAAAAAACGAATGGCTGAAAAAGGTAATCAGCCAAGCCAGCTCGCTTCGCCAGGAAAAAGGAATTCGCCTTAGGCAACCACTGGCAAAACTAGAATTAAGAGGCAAAAGTATAAAATTAAGCACAGAGGAACTTGAGATTTTAAAAACCGAAACAAATGTTTTAAATGTTGAGTTATGTCAAGGTAAAGGAGCAGAAATAATTCTTGATACTCAAATTACCCCCCAGCTCAAATATTTAGGCACTTTAAGAGATATTAAAAGGCAGATTCAAAATTTGCGTAAAAATACTCAGTGCCAATTAAGCGATGTGGTAGAAATTATGATTGAAATCAAAGATTTTCCGCTGGAAAAGTTTAAATCAGAAATTGAAAAGGAAACCAAGGCGCGTATTTTATCAACAATTGAATCACCAGATAATGAATTTAAAAGTCCAGAGTTCTCGTTATATTTAAAAAAATGAAGCAAACACATCCATTGTGGACTATCAATTGGCTGATTATTTTTGTGACATTAATTCTTCTGTCATTTGGCTCAAGCATACTATTTGGGTTTGCTCAAAATAATGGGCAAAGTTTGGGCTGGAATCAGATTGTTTTTAGTGCCATTGGGCTGACACTGATGTTTACAATGACATTTGTTGATTATCGGTCGGTTCGTTCAGTGGCATGGTGGCTTTATCTTTTAAGTATTATTTTGCTTGCGCTGGTCATTATTTGGGGCGATAAGTCGTACGGCGCGCAAAGGTGGATTGATTTTAGTTTTATTAAATTTCAGCCGTCGGAGCTGGTAAAAATTTTTTATCTTGTGCTACTCGCTCGATTTTTATCCGAACGGGAAAATTTTAGCCTCAAGCATTTTATTTATTTAATTTTTATTTTGAGTATGCCAGTGGCGATGATTGTTGCCCAGCCAGATATTGGCACGGCTATGGTTTATGTGGCGATTTTTTTCATTTTACTTATTTACTCAAAAATTCCAACGTCATATTGGCTAGTTTTGCTACTTGCGTTGGCGGTGGCAATGCCGATTGCCTATACCAAATTAAAACCATATCAAAAAGAAAGAATAACCAGTTTTTTAAATATTGACGCAAGTGTCAGCTACAATGTCAATCAATCAAAAATCGCTATTGGGTCGGGCGGACTATTCGGGCGGGGTATTGGACAGGGGACGCAATCGCAACTGCAATTTTTACCAGTGGCATATTCGGATTTTATTTTTGCTGGCATTGCGGAAGCAACTGGCTTTATCGGTTCAATATTTTTGATTATAACAATAGTTGCGTTGATTTTACTTTGCCTAAAAACCGCGCTACTCGCTGATGATAAATTTGGCGAACTGTTTTGCCTTGGTATGGCAACGCTTTTTAGCTTTCAAATGTTTGTGAATATTGGCGGTAATTTAGGTCTTTTGCCGGTGACCGGGATTCCTTTACCCCTCGTGTCTTTTGGCGGCACAGGAATAATTTCGTATTTACTGGGGCTTGGCGTTGTCCAGTCGATTTATTTAAGGAAAAAGAGCTTGAGTTTTCAATAGGGATTTGGCTATTTATTTTATTTTATTTTATTTTATTGTGTTGGTTATGTGGTATTTCACTGACGTCGCATCCGTCGGTTTTTTCTTGACTTTTTTAGAGTTATCAGTATAATAAAAAAAATGGCACGGAACATTAAAGTTTTTATATGGAAAAAATAATCAACAAGAAAACAAATAAACCAGTTAAAAAAGTCGCAAAACCAGTTCAACCAAAACCAGATACAAAAGCTCAAATCGCAGTAATACAAACTGGTGGCAAGCAATATCTGGTTAAAGCTGGAGATTTAGTTAAAGTGGAAAAATTGCCGGCTGAGCCAAAACAAATTGAATTCACTGATTTGTTGCATAATAAAAAAGTGGTAATTGAAATTCAAGGCGATATCAAAGCCAAAAAGGTGACAGGTGTGAAATTCAAAAAACGCAAAGGTTATTTAAAACGATTTGGGCATCGCCAAGATCAGACGATATTGAAAATTTTGGAGATAAAATAAAAATTATGCTTAATCCATTGAAGCCAGTTATAATATACTTTAAAGGTGTGGTTGAGGAAAGTAAAAAAATAACTTTTCCCACGCGACAAGATACGACAAAAAATTCAATCGCAGTTATTATATCGGTTGTGGTCGGAATGGCAATACTCGCGCTGGTTGATTTTGTGACAATATCAATGCTTGAAAAAATAATTAAATAATAAAATGGCAGACGAAATTAATCAAACACAATCAGGCAATCAGACGCATAGTTCGATGCTTGGGGATAGTGAAGTTGGTGATAAAGAAGAAAATGAACAAATTGAAGAATCGGGTTCTTTGCTCTCTCGTAGCGTGGGCAAGCAATCAGGCGAACGTAACTGGTATGTGATTCATACCTATTCTGGTTACGAAGAGCAAGTTGAGGAAAATTTGCGCCAAAGAGCAGAGTCGCTTAATATGCAAGAGAGGATTTTTGATGTAATCGTACCCAAAGAGAAACAGATTGAAGTTAAAAACGGCAAACGCAATGTGGTTGAGAAAAAAATATACCCCGGCTATGTTTTTGTTGATATGGTTGTTACAGATGATTCGTGGTATATTGTGCGCAACACTCCCAATGTAACTGGTTTTATCGGCTTTGGCGTTCGTCCGACTCCTGTTTCAAAAGAAGAAATTAGACGGATAAAAAAGCGAATGGGCGTGACTGATCCGAAATACAAGGTTGAATTGAAGATTGACGAGTTGGTGCGCATTACTGACGGACCGCTTAAAAATTTTGAAGGCAAAGTAATTGAGATTGACGAGGAAAAAGGCAAAGTAAAAGTATTGGTGTCGATGTTTGGACGCGAAACCCCCACCGCGCTTGATTTTCTGCAAGTTAAAAAAGTATAAAAGTAATAATTATTAGTCTGAATGGTATTTACAGAGCACGGATATTTTTTTGCTAGAAAATTCCTTGTGCTCACGCCAGTCGCGCTCGTAAGTCTCTGTAAATACAATTCAGACTGATAATTAAAAATTGCATACTCTAAAGGAGTTTGATGGCGAAAAAAATTAAAACAATTATAAAGTTGCAAATAATTGGCGGGCAGGCAAATCCTGCGCCACCGGTTGGGACCGCGCTTGGTCCTCACGGTATTAATATTGGCGAGTTTACGCAAAAATTCAATGAAGCCACCCGAGAGCAAAACGGCACTTTATTGCCGTGCGAAATAACGATTTTTGAAGATCGCAGTTTTGAATTTAAAATTAAAACTCCCCCTGCTTCGTTTTTAATCAAAAAAGTAGCCGGAGTGGACAAAGGTTCCGGTGAAACTCCGAAAAAGAAAGTTGGTAAAATAACAAAAAAGCAAGTTGAGGAAATTGCCCGGGCAAAGATGGAGGATTTAAATGCTGGTTCGCTCGAGCAGGCAATGAAAATTATCGAAGGCACCGCGCGTTCGATGGGGGTGGAGGTTAGGTAATCTCAAAATGCAAATCTCAAATTGCCTCATCAGCTAATCGCCGTAGAGGCGATCTCAAAATTACATCTCAAAATTTAAAGTCAAAAAATTTTAAAAAATCTCGACGACCCCAGTCGGGATTTATTAATAGACTCATTACGAAACAATTTTTTCTACTGCAATTAACAAATTTTGGCTAAAAAACAATTCAGAGCTCGTCAACGTAACCCTGTTACGCTTTCCTCACTCTTTATTGTTTTCGCTCAAAATTATTTAATTTCGCTACGAAAAATTATTTTGTAATGAGTCTTAATATCCTTTTAGCTCGAGCTCTAGCTCGCGCAAGGGATAGGATATCCCATAATGCTGTGGTGATTGTACCTTTATTATTGGTGTCAAGCCCAGATATAAACACTTTCCAGTATTAGTCAAATGTTCATTCTGTTGGCAAATCATCTGCAAAATGGGCGTTATATGTGCTCATATTGGATTCCAGTTGCCCTGTTAATGATTGTTCCCAAGCATTTTCTTTAGCGGTTCGTCTGGCAACATATGTTTGCGCTTCATTAAACTCGGCTTGAGTGACGCCGTGGCGCGACGTTTGAATCCTCATAGCTAGAATGGTTTTTTTTAGATTGTAGACGTAATTACCTTGCGGAAGCAACGGGTATTTTTCATATCTATCTAGCATTCTATTTAGCATCGCAAATTTGTTGAAGATACTATATGCCAGAGATTGTTCATCTTGTTTGCCTCCTGTGCTGTTGTCTTCTGTGTTGTGGTCGTTTTCAAAATATCAAAATCAATACAATATAAGTACATACAAAAGGAATATATTTGTCAAGCGTGCAAACCATAATCAACGACAAGTGT
>PFTZ01000004.1 GCA_002789815.1 Candidatus Berkelbacteria bacterium CG_4_9_14_3_um_filter_39_23 | reverse complement strand
CATCCCTGTGGCAAGCCACAGGGTATTCAGCTGTCTTGAAATAAGCGGAAGTTTTGCGTAAGTTATGTAAATTCCAACTTACAAATTTGCTTTTTGTTTCCCATTCTAACATCTAAAATCCAACATCCAAACTCTATCCTACTTTTTCGCCTTGGAAATTTTCAATTCTTTATGCAATGTATGTTTTCGGCACCGTTTACAAAATTTATTTATTTCTATTTTTTCCGGCGTGTTGACCACGCTTCGGTTAGAAATATAATTTATCTCTTTGCACACCGTGCATCGCAAATGAAAATTGGGTCTGTTTCCTTTTTTTGCCATAAAAACTCCTTTCAATAAATCACACATTCCAACTAAGAGCCAATTTAATAACTACATCTGATAGTTATGAATAGCTTATATTGGCTTTTGTTTGGATTTTGTGATTTATTATTTATTATTTAAAATATTGGAACCGAAAGTAGGACTCGAGCCCACGACCCGCCAGTCCCGTTAGAGCCGACCCCGAGAATCGAACTCGGAACCTTCACTTTACAAAAGTGTTGCTCTACCGTTGAGCTAGGTCGGCTCTAACGTGACTGGCGCAAAACAGCCACTCTATCCACTGAGCTATTTCGGCATTTAGAATGCTGACACGACTTCAATTTTAAACTTTCTTTTCAGTTTATATCAACGAACCAAAATGCCGGGTGAGAGATTTGCACTCCCGAAGCCACGAGGGCGAGTGATTTACAGTCACTTGCGTTTGACTACTTCGCTAACCCGGCGCTTTACTAGCCGAGAACGGGACTTGAACCCGTGACCTCGTCATTACCAATGACGTGCTCTACCACTGAGCTATCTCGGCTTATTTTCCAATCTTTCTTAATTTTATACTAAAAAATTACATTTGTGAAGTATCGGCAATACTCCTCCCTGATGATTTCACCAATTTTACCCTGAATCAATCGCTGTTTTTTCCAACATAAATTCTGACTATCCCGTCTTATTCCCCTGAGATCTTGTCCAGTATATTTTGATATTTATCTTTGGGATCGAGCGACAATGCCTTTTTAAGCGAAACCTTGGCTTTTTCCGGCGAATTCATCCCAATATACGCCATCGCCAAATTATAATGCCTCGGAGCTTCGGTGTCGTCATATTTCAAAGATTGTAAAAAACAATCGCGGGCGTCCGCATAATTTTTCTGCTTTAGATAAATAACACCCAAACGGCTATAAATTTTTGGCTCATTGGGAAACTTGGTCGCCAAATCAATATAAATTTTTTCTGCTTGCTGGATCTTGCCTTGCTTCAATAAGCTATCCGCGTGCCCAAGCATTATTGATTCAAGCTTGGCTGGCACTTCCTTTTTTGCCTCAACCTCCGCTGTTTCCTTCCGCCAATCACTTGCCCCTGCCACGGTTTCTTTTTTCCACATTTTTGTTAAAACGCTCCAATTAAACTTTGCCGTTGAAATTTTCGGAAGACTCAAAGTGATCGAGGGGAAGTTCCAGCCCTTTTTAACGTTTGAAACTTGATTTTCATCATCGCCCGGAATTTTTCTGATGATAATGACAAAAACAATTGCCAGCGCCCCGATGATAATAATATCAAATGGTGTCATCTTTTATCTTTAATAATATATTGTCAAGCAGTAATCTTTTGTTGGTGTTGGTAGTCAGCAATTTTTTAGCGGTGAGTAATTCCTGACAAATTTCCTGCCTTTTTCTAGTCATATCTCGCCCCGCGCAATTTGTCAACAGCCAAGAATTCAAAACCGACTCTAGCTGGTTGGCTTTGACAATTTTTTCGGAAAGTTTGAACAAATCCGATAATTCTTTTTTGGCTAATTCACCAAGCGGATATTTTTCTGTTTGGTCAATACTTTGCCCTAGCTCAATCGTCATTAAACGAGACAAAAGCGTTGGTAATAATAATTTCTTATGCGTGCTAAAAAAAATGATTTTTAAATAACTGGGCGGTTCTTCCACGATTTTTAATAAACTATTTTGCGTTGGTCCATTGAGCAAATTAGCGTTAAGTAAAAAATAAATTATATCGCTTTTCCCAATCGGTTTTATCCTAATTCTCCGCATCGCTTGCCTGATTTCCTCAATGGCAATTTTTTCGGTTAGAAAAGAGGCAAAATCAATAATGTGATATGGCTTGACGGCTTCGTCAGTCAACTTTTTTTGAAACTCTTGATAAATTTTCGCTACATCGCCTACAAACAGGTATGAGCTTACATTGGGCGTAAATTGTATTTTATTTTTATTCATAATTCAAAAATAGCAAAATAAATGTTTTTTGACAAATTTGGAAAAGCAAGCTAAAATTATTTTATGGACAAAAAAGAATTTATTGATAAAAAAATAATCTGCCGCGATTGTCAGAAAGAATTTGTTTTTTCTCGTGGCGAGCAGGAATTTTTTGATAAAAAAGGTTTGCAAAATATACCCACGCGGTGCGCAGAGTGTCGCAAAGAATTTCGCGAAAAAAAAGAAAAAGGAGAACTTGAGGCGCAAATCAAATGCGTTGAGTGCGCGTCAACCGACAAAGTGCCATTTGCCCCGCGTCATCAAGACGGTGTTTATTGCGAGGATTGTTTTAGAGCTAAATTTAAAGATGTAATGAGTGGTTGATAAGTTAAACCAAACAAAGCGCAATCTACAAATCTAGCATCAACAATTTAGAATTTGTTTAGTCACTGCTCTTGAAGCGGGAATGAAATCAGTTGGAGCGAAAAATAAGAACTTTTGAGGAGAGATAGTGGAAACTATTATGACAATAAATTATTATTGTGTAGCCAAAATAAAACATTCACAGCCATCAAATGTAGTTATTAAACCGATTCTTAGATATAAAATTCTTTCCTTAATGTCCGCGCGCAACGAGTGCAAACAAGCTGGCTGGTTGTTGCGCCTAGCGCTGTATATTTTTGCAAATTTGGTCGCACCACCCGTTTTGTTCTATGCAAAGATTTAGGTCGATTAAAGCTTACTGAATCGCCCCTAAAACAAATTTTACATAACTGCGTTGAAAATTTTAACCGTCTCATAATAAATATAATCTAGATTTAAGATTCAAGATTTTAGAATAAATTGTCTTATTGATAAAAAAATGATAACATAAATTATCAATCAAGTCAACTTTATGTTAATTTCAAATTTACTGACTGATCCTTGGGCTTTCTTTTCCTTTGCCATTGCGCTACTGGTAGCATTTAGCTTTCACGAAGCGTCGCACGCTTTCGTTGCCTTAAAACTGGGCGACAACACCGCGCAAGGCGACGGACGCGTAAATTTAAATCCACTGGTCCACCTAGACCCGCTTGGCACGATTTTTCTGCTTACGCTTGGTTTTGGCTGGGGCAAACCAGTGCGTATTAACCCCAATAATTTTAACAACCCGCGCGTTGGTAGCTTGCTTAGCGCGCTTGCTGGTCCTGGGGCAAATTTTTTTTTAGCGATAATTTTCGGACTCGCGCTACGTTTTTTCAGCCCATATTTTTCCGCCAATCTATCCTCGCTTTTATCGCTGATAGTCTTTATCAATTTAATTTTAATGATTTTCAACCTAATACCTATTCCACCGCTGGACGGTTCAAATATCCTCGAACTTTTGGTCCCAACCCAAAGCTATATTGCGTTTGCCAAAAATGGCACCTATTTTTTGTTTGCCCTGATCCTCCTCTCATTTCTCGGTATACCAGTTTTTGAAACTATCGTCTACGCGCCCGCCAGCTGGATTTACCACCAAATCATTGGCGCAGAAGTTCTCGGTATTTTATAATTTTTTTAAAATTGTTCCAAAACAAAACCTGTTCACTCGGTTTGAAATTTCACTTGGCTTGATTTTTGTATTCACTGCCAATTATAATATAAATAACCTATTTTGCATAAAATTTTGAATTGCAAAATATGGATTCTTTTTAAAAATGCGCGGGGATTGGCGCAGTTGGTAGCGCGCAGGGCTGGGGGTCCTGAGGTCAGGAGTTCGAGTCTCCTATCCCCGATAAATACCAGGGTATTGCGCTTACTAGCTTACTATTAACAAGATTACGACTGACGCAAATTATCGCAATTTAAGTCGTCGCCCGTTATTTAAATAAAGAATCCAACGGGGCAAGCTCCGCGGTATTCTTTGTTTCGCTATTTGAAATGGCTTCATCCCTGTGGCAAGCCACAAGGTATTCAGCTGTCTTGAAATAAGAAGTTAAAACGGAGAATGAAGAAATTAAATAAGAAGTTAAAATTATTTTTATGGTTTTAATTTAAGGAGACTTTAACATTGCCGAGCTGAAAATTGTGTAAGCAATGTAAGCTCATAATTTAGCATTTTTAATTTAAAATTTATAATTCCCAAAATGCCATCACACATTAAAATTACTCATCAAGGCAAAGCGCCTGGGCGGTTTCTTACCAGCCAGCTTTTAAAGTCTGCAGAAGGCAACAAGGAGGAAATGGGTCAGATTTTCACTTTGGTTGAAATCGTAGGACCTGACCCTCAATTTCCTCAAATCGGTCTCACGATTTTAAACACATTAAAGCGCGAGTATTATCGCACGACCTCAACCTCTGATCCGCAAAACTTGGAAAGCGCGTTAAAAAAAGTTAACGAAGTGCTGGCTTCGATCGCTCAAAACGGAGAAACCAATTGGATTGGCAATCTAAACGTGGTTTTTTGTCTGTTAATCGGTCGCGAGGCGCACATCGCCACCACTGGACAGGTTAAAATCTGGCTAGCGCGAAACAACACCCTCACTCCACTGGCTAACCCAAGCCCAATCGCTAGCCACCTCCACCCTCTAAAAACTTTCTCTACTATCACTTCGGGACAATTAACCAAAGGCGACAAAGTCATTATTGCCAGCTCCGAAATCATGACCAATTTTTCACCGCAAAATCTCAAAGAATTTTTTGCTAACAATATCCGCGACGGCGCCAGTGATTTAACCCAATCGCTCAGAAAATTACGGCAATTAAACGTCAATGTTTGGGCAATTGATTTAGAAGAAGGTATTTACGAAACTTTTTATCTTGACGCACCGAGTGAAACACCTCTCACTCAAGCGGTTAGCTACACAAAAAAATATTTTATCCCGCTCGCTAAAAAATTTTCATCTGGCGCGCAAGGATACTTTCGCTCGGGAGTAAAAACCGCCCGGACTTCAATTTTACCCAAAAGCCAAGAATTTCTACGCCACGCCTCTGATAAATCTAAAACTTTTGGCGCAGAAGTAGCTCCCAAATTTCAAAAAACCGCTGATTACGCAAAAAAATTTTTGTCGCAAAGAATGAAAAAACCCGTTAACCATGAGGACGAAACTGCGATGAAAAACGCCAACATCATCGGACGGTCAATCTACACCATCAACGATTATCGCAAAATGCATCCCCAAGGGCTTAAAAAATTCATTTACCTGTCAACGACCTATGTGCGCAAAACAATTTATTTTCTCGACAATCAGTTGGGATACCTAAAAAATTGGTTCCTAAAAAAACGCAAACAACCAATCGCTACGATCGCCGGAATTTTATTTTTAATTGTAATTTTAATCGTGTCAATCAGTATTCAAAAAAGTCGTCAATCAGCGCGACGGGTTGAAGCCGAGCAAAGAAATCAGCTAACCGAGGCAACAAAAAAACTTGAGGATGGAAAATCAGCGCTAATTTTTAATGATAAAGAAAACGCTACAATTTTGATGGACGATGCAATTAAAACTGCTACTTCCCTGCTTGAAACCAACATTAAAACTGACGCGCAGGCAATAATTGATTCAGCGTCAATCGAAGTTGACAAATTAACCCAAAGCACGCGCATTAAAGAAATCAAACCTTTCGCGACAAACTCAACCAGTAAAGTATTTTTTACCTACAAAGGTAATTGCTATACTTTTTCGCCAAACGGGGCGATTGAAAAAATTAGCATTTTAGATGGTGTGGCGCAAAATGCCAGCCAAATGCCAAATGACGTTGGCGCGGTCATTTCTTTGGCTAAAAAAAGCGACGATCAGCTTTATCTTTTGACCGACAAGTCAAAGGTATTTCTTTTCCAGATTCAAACCAATGCTTTAAGCGAGATGAAAAATGCTGATGGCGACTTCAAACCTTCGGTTGATATTTCGGTTTTTGGCAATAATTTGTATTTATTATCAGCGCAAAATAAACAGATCTGGAAATATCAACCTACGGACGCCACTAATTTCGGTTCACCGTCTCCATTCGCCCAAAGCTCGCTGGCAAGCGCTTTGGCGGATTCAAAAGCAATGGCGATCGATGGCGCGATCTATGTTTTAACCAAGGATAAGGTGGCGAAAATTATCAAAGGCACTAAAACTGATTTTAGTTTGAAAGGTTTGCCCAAGGCGTTCGCAGATCTGCAAAGCGCGAAAAACATCTATACTTCGGAAAACACGCCCTCAATATTTCTGCTTGACGCCACGCGCCCGCGGGTGATTGAATTTGACAAAGAAGGTAAATACCTACATCAATATCTATTTCCGTCTGCCATCAAAAACCCGTCTTGGTTTCAAATCGATTATATTGGTCGCAAGGTCTGGGCGCTGTCCGACGGGTCTGTATGGGAATTAGATTTGTAGAACGATTAAATTTTAAATTAGTCTAATAACTTTTAGGCTGAAATATCCAATCACTAAAACAACTTATGGACTAATTCGCGCGAATAAGCGAATAGTTGATATTACACAACATACGCAAATTATAACAATTTAAGTCGTAGCCAGTTATTTAAACAAAGAATCCAACGGAGCAAGCCCCGCGGTATTTTTTATTGTTTTCGCTCAAAATTATTTAATTTCGCTACGAAAAATTATTTCGTAATGAGTCTAATAACTTTTAGGCTGAAATATCCAATCACTAAAACAACTTATGGACTAATTCGCGCGAATAGGAGAATAGTTGATATTATTAAGCCCACCCCAAAACATCATTTTAACTACAAATTTCCAAATTCTACTGCAATTCATTTTTAATTCCCCTGCTTATCACTTCTGATAGGCATCGTCGTTAAAAACAAATTCCACTATGAATTTTGAAATTTTCGTTGTAAAAGCACGTTTTGGGACGGGCTTTCATTTTAAATTTTAAACAAAAAACAGTGGACTAGTTCTATTATATTTGGGTAAATCTTTACTTATTTATTATCTGCGGCATCTGTGATATCTGCGTATTTGTGTGCTACAACTCAATGTATCTTGGGAATCATTACTTTGATTCCTTGTTGCTCTAGATTGTTTTTTAACCCTTTCATCTGCTTTAAATTTGATATAACAAAAAGCCTCGCTGGGAGGCTTGTAATAGAATAAAAACAAAAACAATTATGCGAGTTGTTTGATCTCGCTCATAATCTGTTCTAAAGTTTGTGGCACAATTATTGGGTAAAGCCACGACTTTGCTTCTTGCCTAAGTGGCTTAACATTTTCAATGATATAGCGCAAATCATCGTTGGTGGGCTCTTGACTAAGGAGCAGTTGCCATGCTTCTTGCCTGAGCGACTTAACATATTCAATGATATAG
>PFTZ01000019.1:4830-9145 GCA_002789815.1 Candidatus Berkelbacteria bacterium CG_4_9_14_3_um_filter_39_23 | reverse complement strand
CCCCAATCCGAAGCGCTTCGCTTTCGGTTGAGGATGACAAGGGGTAATTAGTTGAGGATGACGGGAGGGGTAATTAGTCGGGGATGGCGGGAGGGGATGGATCCCGCATCAAGTGCGGGATGACGGGAGTGAATGACAAGGAGGTGGAATGATGCTTTGAGGCGGGCTCTTATAATCATTTCCCCTTCAATCCCCTTTTAATTTTGCCTTTAGCATCCGAAGTTTTGACAAATTCCAGCCAGTCGCGCTTGGGGCTACCGGTTTTGTTTTTGATAATTTCGCAAATATCGCCATTTTTCAATTTAAAATCTGACGCTACTATTTTATTATTAACTTTCGCGCCTCCATAATGATTGCCGAGTTCAGTGTGAATGCTAAAAGCAAAGTCAATCGGCGAAGCATCTTGGGGCAGATCTATCACATCGCCGTCAGGCGTGAAAACAAAAATTCGGTCCGAGAAAAAATCAAGTTTTAACGCTTGCGCCATCTCTTCTGGATCGTTCATCGATTTTTGGATAGCAATTAAATCTTTAAGCCATTTAGCGCCTTGCTCGGTTTGGGGAAAAATTGATTTGAGTTTTTTGCCCCAACTTTCTTCTTTGTAGCGCCAGTGAGCCGCCATGCCGTACTCAGCGTGGTCGTGAATATGGGGAGTGCGAATTTGGATTTCTAAAATTTCTCCGCTTGGTCCAAAAACTGTGGTGTGAAGCGATGAGTAGCCGTTTGGTTTGGGCAGGGCGATGTAATCTTTGATTCTGCCGGGTAATGGTCGCCATCTTTTGTGGACAATGCCTAAAGTGTGGTAACACTCGTCAATATCGTTTACAATAATTCTAATTGCCACTAAATCGTAAATTTTAGAAATATCGCCGTCGTATCGTTTTAATTTTTTGTACAGAGAGTAGGTATGTTTGATTCTGCCGTGGACGGAAACTGGTTTGATAGAATGACTCCGCAAGAGCCGATGTAAAACATTTATCGTGCGACCAATAATTCGTCGTTTTTTTCGTCGTTGGATTTTGATTTTTTCCTCAATTTCTTTGGCTTCTTTGGGGTGTAAAATAGGAAAAGCCAAATCCTCAAGTTGCCCTTTAATCTCACCCATTCCCAGCCGATACGCGAGGGGCGCGAAAATATCTAAAGTTTCTTGGGCAAAACGGATTTGTTTTTCCTTTGGCAAATGCAAAATAGTGAACATATTGTGCATTCGGTCTATAATTTTGATAATAACAACCCGAATATCTTTACCCATCGCCAGAAACATTTTTTTGAGTGTTTCGGTTTGTCGCATAAGCTCTGGCATTTTTTCAGTTTGAATCGGTCCTAAACCAAACCAAGTTTTTTTGAGTCGCACAGCCGAAAGTTTGGTCACCCCATCAACCATTTCAGCCACATCTTTACCAAACAAATTATAAATTTCTTGGTATGTGGCGGAAGTATCCTCTAATGTATCGTGAAGGAGCGAGGCGATAATCATTTCGCTTGAGTAATACATTCGGGCAATTTCTTCAGCTACCCAAGATGGGTGAGAAAAATAAGGCGCTCCAGAAAATCTTTTTTGCTCTTGATGCGCTCGCTGGGCAAAAATATAAGCTTTTTTAATTTGTATTTTTTCTTTTTGTGGTAAATATTCAATCAGCGCTTCCAATTTTTCCCAGCCTATTTTTTCACGCGGATAAAATTTCATTTTAGGACTTAAAGGCTTTTTGCGATTTGGTAATCTTTTGATACCTAGCCGTGCGGATGTTAAATGTGAGAAATTTGTTTTTCAAATTGATTACGACCGTGTCGCCTTGACTAATTTTATTTTTCAGAATTTTCAAACTAATCGGGTCTTCAACTAATTCGCTTAAAGTACGGCGGATTGGTCTGGCGCCGCGCATCGGATCAAAACTTTTTTTGGCAATGTGGTCTATTGCTTTGGGCGAAAATTTCAGCGCAATTTTTTCATTTTGCAACCTTTCAAGAAGCTCCTCAATTTCAAGCAAAACAATTTTTCTAATATCTGCAGTTTTGAGTGGGTTAAAAATTATTACTTGGTCAAGGCGATTTAAAAATTCGGGTCGCAGTTTGTCGGATAATTCTTTAGAAATATCTATTTTTGCCTCAGCCCATCTTTGGCTGGCAGTTATGTTTTGTCCGCGTGAAAAACCGATTTGCGCCTCGCGATTTAATTTTTCAATGCCAATATTGGAGGTCATAATAATCAAGGTATTCTTAAAATTAACTTGTTGTCCTTTGGCATCAGTCAAGTAGCCGTCCTCCATTACCTGGAGTAAGATGTTAAAAATATCAGGATGAGCTTTTTCGATTTCGTCAAGCAGAATTACGCTGTGTGGCTGGCGTCTGACGGTTTCGGTTAGTTTGCCTGCGTCTTCAAAACCAACATAACCCGGTGGCGCGCCAATAAGGCGAGAAACATTGTGTCGTTCCATAAACTCGCTCATATCAATTTTTACAAGCGCATCTTCTCGTCCATAAATTTTAGTTGCTAAAATTTTTGCCAGATGGGTTTTGCCTACGCCCGTTGGTCCTAGAAAAATAAACGAGCCGAGCGGGCGGTTGGGATTTAAAACGCCAGTTTTCGCGCGACGAATAACCCTGGCAATGGCGCTTACTGCTTGCCCTTGCCCGATGACATGCTTTTCAATTTCTTTTTCCAGATTTTTTAGCCTTATTTTTTCTGATTCTAAAAGCTCGCCAACTGGAACATTTGACCATAGCGAAACAATGTCCGCAATTTCTTGACTACCAATCACCGGTAATTTTGAAAAGTTTTTGCCTTCATGAGATCTTTTAATTTTTTCTAGTAAGGTTAATTCTTGGGCTCTGAGTTCAGACGCAATTTGAAAATCTTGCGTTTCAATCGCTTTGTTTTTAGCTAGACTAATTGTGTGTAAATCGCTTTGGTAGTTTTTAATTTTTTTGGTTGTTTTTTGCGCCACAAGGGAAATTTGCGCTTTGGCTGATGCTTCGTCAATGAGGTCAATCGCTTTGTCTGGTAAAAAACGATCTTGAATAAATCGTTCGGAAAGTTTGACGCTGGCGATAATCGCTTCATCAGAAATTTTAACATGATGGTGTTGCTCGTAGCTTGTTTTTAAACCGCTTAAAATTTCAATGCTCTCTTTAATGGTTGGTTCATTAACTAAAATTGTTTGAAGCCGTCGTTCGAGGGCGGCGTCTTTTTCTATATGCTTGCGATATTCATCAATAGTGGTGGCACCGATCATTCTGATCTCCCCCTTGGAAAGCGCTGGTTTTAAAATGTTGGCTGCGTCCATCGATCCTTCAGCGCTTCCAGCGCCCACCATAGTATGGAGTTCGTCGATAAATAAAATGATATTAGGATTTTCTCTGACCTCGGTGATAACCTTTTTCAGCCGTTGTTCAAACTGTCCGCGATAAGTGGTGCCAGCGATAAGTAGCGCCATATCAAGGTTGTAAATTTGACGATTAGCCAAAGAATGAGGCACAAGTCCGGCACTGATTTTTTGCGCTAAACCTTCCACGATCGCGGTTTTTCCCACGCCCGACTCGCCGATAAGCACTGGGTTGTTTTTATTTTTGCGCGACAGAGTTTGCATAATCCGTTGGATTTCCTTGTCTCGCCCAATAACTGGATCGAGTTTTTTGGCTTTGGCTTTTTTGGTTAAATTTATGCCAAAGTATTCAAGTGTTGAGACTCGTTCACCTCTTTCGTCCAGTATCGGGCTGGGAGATTGGGGACCGAGATCAAATTGCATTTCTGGGATTTGCTGGGAAAACCGCTCGTTAATTTTTTCAATGGCAGAGAGTCCTTCAAAAATTCCCAAAATTTGGTTGCGAAGCGATTTGGGGCTAACACCTAGTCGGGAAATAATTTGGCAGGCTAAACAGCTCGGGGTGGCGACAATTCCTAGTAAAATATGTTCGGGGTCAATTTGTTCATGACCAAAATCCCGCGCAGATTGAGTAGCGATATCAAGCACTTGTTTGGCTGGCTGGGAAATTCCAGACTGAAGACCGCTTTCTGGTCCTCTTAAACTTAAAATTAAGCGGATTTGATCAACATTGATTAAATTTTCTGGGTCATGCAAAATTTCATAAGCTAATGTGCCGGGCGTGGCGCATAGCGCAATTAAAAGATGCTCGCTATTGATGCTCGAGCGCGATTCTTTAGCGATTCTTTGAGCATGTGTGAGAACTTTTCTAGCAGCATCGGAAAATTTTTTGAAGATATTGTTGTCCATAGTAAATAAATTATAAATTTAAAAAGAAAAATTAAAAAATTAAATTAAAATTAAAAATTTCATTGCTTACGCAACAATTCCTT
>PFTZ01000019.1:0-4752 GCA_002789815.1 Candidatus Berkelbacteria bacterium CG_4_9_14_3_um_filter_39_23 | reverse complement strand
CCCCAGTCAAGCTGGGGATGACGGGAGGGGATGGATCCCCAATCCGAAGCGCTTCGCTTTCGGTTGGGGATGACAAGGGGGCAGTCGGTTGGGGATGGCAAGGGGTGGAATGATATTTTGCGCAAGTCGTGTTATTTAGTTATTTTTTTGCTAGTATTTTTTTTGACAACTTTTTTCTTGGAGGATTTTTTCAACGGTTTTTTGATAATTTCTTTTTTCGGTTTTTGTTCGGACTTTTTTTCACTAACTTCTGTTTCACTGGCGCTTTTTTCTAACCGATCCTTTGCTTTTAAATCTGGCTTGATAATATCAACCTCAATGCCCACCAGTTTTGAAGCCAAGCGGACATTTTGACCGTTTTTACCGATTGCCAGCGAAAGCTGGTCATCGTCAACTTTGACTGTGGCAGTTTTTTTATCTTTGGACAAAGTGATTTTGTCAACCCTAGCTGGCGATAGCGCATTGGTTAAATATTTTTTAATATCTTTATCCCAGACAATGATATCAATTTTTTCATCGCCAATTTCAGCTAAAATTGATTGGATTCGTGATCCCCTTTGTCCTACGCAAGTTCCTACCGGATCAAGCTGAGGGTCGTTTGACACAATAGCAATTTTAGCTCGCGAGCCTGGTTCGCGAGTAATACCTTTAATTTCAACAGTTCCGGATAAAATTTCTGGCACTTCCATTTGGAAAAGTCCAGCCAAAAGTCCGGGGTGGGAGCGGGAAATAATAATGTGCGGACCGCGTGGCGTGTTTTTAACTTCCTTGACAAACACGCGGAGTCGTTGTCCAATATAATAATGCTCGCGCGGCAATTGTTCCTGCGAAGGCAGTAGCGCGTTGGTTTTTCCGATATTAATGATGATGATATTTCTGTTTTCAATTTGTTGGACAGTGCCCGAGATTACTTCGCCTGTTTTTTCTTTATATTCATCAAAAAGCATATTTCTTTCACTTTCTCTGAGCCGTTGAACAATAACTTGTTTGGCAGTTTGGGCAGCAATTCTACCAAAATCGTCCTTGTATGGCAGGGAAATTTGCACCGATGACCCGATTTTTGCGTTTTTGTCGATAAATTTGGCGTCTTTTAATGTCTTTTGAAAACTTTCATGTTCAAGCTCGTCTTTTTTAACTACTTCAAATTCTTGAAAAATATCAAATTTTCCAGTCGTATCGTTCATAGTAGCGCGAATCATATCTTTTTGGTTGCAGTATTCTTTACGATAAGCGGCGGCAATGGCTGCCTCAACCGCTTCAATCACATCTTTTTTCGGCAAATTTTTTTCATCGCAAATTTGGTTTATTGCTGCCATAAATGGTGAAATAGGCAAAGTAGCTCCTTTCAGTCGCAAATCTCAAAATTTAAACTGTTTTATCGGCAATCGCCGTAGAGACGATTTCAAAATTTTTGAATTTGATGTTTGTTTATTAATTATTTTTTTATATAAAATCTATTTTACTAAACTAGACGGTGCAGGACCGTCTGTATTATTAAATTATATCAAGAAATTCTTGGCAATGTCAATAGATGATAGTCAGAGTCGGTTCAATAACTACATCTGATAGCTGCGAATGTTTTATTTTTCGCTCAAAATGATTCCATTCTCGCTTCAAGGGTAGTTACTAAACAGGCTCTTAAATAGTTTGCATGATATTATTTTCTTGTCAGCACTAAATACGGAAATACAATGATTGCTCGATAAATTCTTTTAAAACGGCGGGGTTCACGGAAAAGTCGCCAGAGCCATTCTAAACCTATTTTTTGCCAGAGGTGCGGAGCGCGAGGCAAAGCGCCGGCAATATAATCCAAAGTTCCGCCCACGCCAATTGCCACATGGCAGTTTAAATCTTTTTGCCAACGGCTGATAAATTTATCTTGCTTTGGCGCGCCCAGCGCGACTAATAGAATATCGGGCTTTGTTTTGTTGATTTCATAAATAAGCTGTTTTTGGTGGGCAAGATTTGAGTCGTTAATTATTCCTCCGTCAATGGCGCCGACAATATTCAATCGCGGATATTTTTTTAGTAATTTATTGGCAGCTCGCGTGGCGATCCCTGGCGCTCCACCCAAAAAATAAAATGAGTGTTGTTGTTTTTTGATAACTTGCATCACTAAATCTGCGCCAGTAATTCGCTCAAAAAAATTTTCTTTTTTCCGTCGAGCTGCCCATAAAAGCCCTATGCCGTCTGGTATAGCCAGCGATGCTTGATTGAGAATTTGTTTAAATTTTTTATCATGACGAGCCTCAACTAAAAATTCTGGATTGATAGTGGCGATTTGATGACAGCTTGATGAGTTGACCATTTGATCAATTTTTAAAATTGCTTGCCCCATAGTCAGGTTATCAATTTCAACTCCTAAAATTTCGATTTTGTCGTTAAGCATTGTTTTGACTTCCTATTTTTTCTAGAAGTTCAAGTGTTTTGCGTGCGGTATTGTCCCAAGTGAATAGCGAAGCGCGCTTAATTCCTTTGGAAATTAAGGACGAACGAAGCGCTGGTTTGTTGATGATTTTGGAAAAAGCCACTGCCATATCAAATGGTTTTTTAGGATTAATTAATATACTGGCGTTTTGCGCGATTTCGGGCATTGAGGTTTTATTTGAACTAACAACCGCTACGCCACACGCCATTGCTTCTAGGATCGGCATCCCAAACCCTTCGAAATTTGAGGGAAAAGCGAATATATCAGCATTTTTCAGGATAATTGGGTAATCGGTGTCGGAAACATAGCCAGTTTGAATAATGTCACGGCTGATAGCTGGTGAAAGTTCGTTAATTACTTTTTTAATCTGCGAATAGCCAAATCCATGTTTTCCGCCTAGTACGAGCTGGTGGCGAATTTTTTTTTCTTCGCGCAATAATTGATACGCTTTGACAAGATTGACGATATTTTTTTTGTGTTCAAGCCGTCCGATAAAAAAAATATACGGTCGTTTGATGCCAAATTTTAGTGGCGCTTCTTGTTCTTTTAAATTCGGTAAACGAAAAATTTTATCATCTACTCCATGATAAATAGTAATTACTTTTTTGGCTGGGACAGCATAGTGTTTAAGGATGTCATTTTTGGTATAGTTTGAAACTGCAATAATCGCGTTAGAGTGATTAGCGGAAAAATTAGCGGAAAAATTGTGATAATAATTTTCAAATTTAGTGTAAAGCTCCGGATAATACTTAAAACCTAAATCGTGAATAGTGACCACCATCGGAACTGGGTGCAAAAAAGGTACGGTATGGGCTGGCTCAAACATTACATTCGGACGCGGTTTTTGGGTTTGCAGTTCCCAGCTCAGACGAATTTGACTCCAAAATCGTGGAAACGGAATTATTTTCCAATTAAATTTTCCTGGCAAATCAGACAACTCTTTGGGTGGCTTGATTGGTGAATAAAGTATATAAAAATTCTTATGGTCTATTCTTGCCAGTGCCTTGATAATTTCTTGGCTGTAATATTCTGTGCCAGTTCTGGTTGTTTTGCACGCGCGCGACGCATCAATTCCGATTAACATATTTCAAATTAAAATTTAAGTCTCAAATCTCAAAGTGAAAGTTTTAAATAAAACTTATTAAGATATTGTAATTTTATGATTTTCATTTTAAGTTTTGAGATCAAACTTTACTTCGCCCATAGCACTGATTTTTTAAAATCTTCTAAATGTTCAATCGCAATGCCAGCGCCTCGCGCCACGCACAGCTCTGGTTCGTCAGCCACTTGGCATGGTACGCCAGTTATTTTGGTGAACATTTTATCAAGGAGTCGGAGTTTTGAGCCACCGCCAGTCATCACAATTCCTTTGTCCATCACATCAGACGAAAGCTCGGGCGGAGTTTTTTGTAGGACAGATTTTAAGGCAGAAATAATTTCTTTGAGTGGCTCTTTGGTGGCGTGGACAATATCTTCGGTTCTCACAATAACGCTTTCAGGTAAACCGGTGATGGTGTTTGATCCCGACACCTCAGTTTCAAGCGGTTTTGCTAGTTGCTCGGCTGCGCCAATTTTTATTTTAACTTTTTCTGCTGTTTGTTCGCCAATAATTAAATTATACTTTTTCCTGATGTAATCCACAATGGCGTGGTCGATATTATTTCCTGCCACGCGCGCAGAAGATGAAGCAATAATATCACCAAGGGCAATGACCGCCACCTCCGATGTTCCGCCACCAATATCAATAACCATATTACCACTGGACGAAGCGATAGAAATTCCGGCTCCCAGCGCGGCGGCGATTGGTTCTTTGATGATAAAACAATTTTTTGCTCCGCTAGAAACTGTGGCGTCAATAACCGCTCGCTTTTCAGTTGAGGTAACGCCAGCCGGCACTGAAACCATTACTTCTGGACGGAAAAGTCGCACTCGTCCGCTCACACGGTTGATATAATAACGGATCATCGCTTCGGTTATGCGATAATTGGCGATTACACCGTTTTTTAATGGGTGGAGGGCAATGATAGACTGGGGCGTGCGTCCGAGCATTTCTTTGGCTTCTCGACCAATGGCAAGGACTTTATTGTTTGACGCTTCCAAAACCACCACCGAGGGTTCGTTAATCACGATTCCCTGCTTGGGAAGATAAATTAAAACATTCTTTGTTCCTAAATCAATCGCCAGTTTTGTGAGAAACATTTTGAAAATTAGAAATTTTAGATGATAAATAATTAATATTGGTGAGTCAATAACTGACGCAAATTATCGCAATTTAAGTCGTCGCCCGTTATTTAAATAAAGAATCCGGCGGAGCAAGCTCCGCG
>PFTZ01000088.1 GCA_002789815.1 Candidatus Berkelbacteria bacterium CG_4_9_14_3_um_filter_39_23 | reverse complement strand
CGACTGGATTCCCGTTTTCACGGGAATGACAGAAAGGGTGCGGGAATGACAGAAAGGAAATTTTGCGTAAGGCGTGTAATTAGCGTGTGATTAAATATTAAATCGCTGATTAAAACCTTGACTTTCAATACTTAAATTTTAATTCTAACAAAATGAACAAACAAACCAAGCAAGCGTTGATTTTTGTCGCAATTTTGCTAGCCATACTGGCTGTTTTTCAATTTGCTGACATTGGCTCGCCCAAAACCAAAGAGTCAACCATTACTGAAATTAAGCAACTAGTCCAAGATAAAAAGGTGAGTGAAATTCGCGTAAAAGGAAGTAAAATAGAAGCGCGAGTTGATGGCGAGGTATTGATCGCTTATATTGAAAAATCAGCCCAGTTAAGCGATTACCAAATCACGCCCGACAATGTCAATATCGTGGTGGAAGATCCAGACAAAGGCAGTCTATTGCCAAATTTATTAACCATATTTTTGCCATTTTTGCTGATTGCTGGTTTTTTGTATTTTATGTTAAAAAGCGCTACTGGATCAAATATGCGCGCGATGGATTTTGGACGCTCTAAAGCTCAGCTTTATTTAGGCAAGCATAAAATCAGTTTTGCCGATGTGGCGGGCGCAGAGGAAGCCAAACAGGAGCTCGAGGAGGTGGTGGAGTTTTTGCGTTATCCGGAAAAATTTCGTCGACTCGGCGCGGAAATTCCCAAGGGAGTCCTGCTAGTTGGACCGCCGGGCACGGGAAAAACCTTAATCGCGCGCGCGGTGGCTGGCGAGGCGGGCGTGCCGTTTTTTTCGGTTTCAGCTTCTGAATTTGTGGAAATGTTTGTGGGTGTGGGCGCGGCGCGAACCAGAGATATTTTTGCCAAAGCCAAACGGAACGCGCCTTCGATTATGTTTATTGATGAGCTAGACGCTATCGGGCGTCAACGCGGTTCCGGGCTTGGCGGATCGCATGACGAACGGGAGCAGACTTTAAATCAGATTTTGGTGGAAATGGACGGGTTTAATCCCGGGACTAAAGTTGTGGTTATGGCAGCGACTAATCGTCCTGATGTGCTTGACCCAGCGCTCCTCCGTCCCGGCAGGTTTGACCGCCGGGTGATGCTTGATCTGCCGAATAAAAAAGAAAGAAAAGCTATTTTTGAAGTTCATTTGAAAAATAAACCAGTTGATAAAACAGTCAATGCTGAAAAAATTGCGCAGGGCACAGCCGGGTTTTCTGGCGCTGATATAAAAAATGTTGCCAACGAAGCAGCTATTTTTGCCGCTCGCCAGAATAAAAAAACCATCTCGCAAAATGATTTAAACTGGGCAGTGGAAAAAGTTTTTCTTGGACCAGAGCGACGGAGCAAGGTTTTGTCAGAAAAAGAAAAAGAGATTACTGCGTATCATGAAGCCGGTCACGCGATTGTCGGACACATTTTGCCGGGCACTGATCCGATTCATAAAATTTCGGTTGTATCGCGCGGTATGGCGCTGGGTTTTACTTGGAGTGTGCCACTAGAGGATTTACACCTTAGTTCAAAAGAAAAATTTGAAGACCAGATCGCTCAAATGCTGGCTGGCAGAGTGGCAGAAGAAATACAATTTAATTCTATTACAACTGGCGCGTCCAATGATTTGAAAAATGCCACCAAAATCGCGCGCGATATGGTGACCCGTTATGGTATGAGCGATGAAATCGGTCCAATGACGCTTGGCGAAAAGGAGGAGCTGATTTTTCTTGGCAAAGAGCTGGCAGAGCACAAAACTTACAGCGAAAAAAGCGCGGCGCTTATTGATCAGGAAGTTTCAGATATTATCAACGAGGCGAAAAAAAGGGCGTATCAAGTGTTAGCCAAGCATAAAAAAATGTTGAAACAAATTGCGGAAAAATTGCTCAAAGAGGAAACGATTGAAGGCGAAGATTTCGCCCGACTGTTTAAGTAAGGGAAAAAAAGTATTCATTATCCAATAGCGTCGATTATTATATTCTATTATTTAATAATTACAGAAACCATACTTATTGCAATTTATTTAAATGCTCAAATATCTAAGCCGAATGAAGGGGGAAAATTCTTTGACCGATGCCACAAAGGTTTTGGTGGTTACTTTGTTTTGTTCCAATATACTTGGAGTTCTCAGAGATCATTATCTAGCTCAAAAAATTCCGACTTCGCTTCTTGACACTTATTACGCAGCTTTCCGTTTACCTGATTTGGTGTTTAACATTTTAATTCTGGGCGCGATTTCCGCTGCTTTTATCCCGGTTTTTACCGAGCTGTTAGCCAAAGATAAAAAAAAGGCGTTTCGCGTTGCCAATAATTTACTCAACATCGGCTTGGTTAGCGTAGCTGTGTCGCTTGTGTTATTGTTTTTTTTGATGCCATGGCTGATCAAAGCTATTGTTCCCAGTTTTTCCCCTGACAAACAAGCCACCACGCTCAATCTGGCTCGTTTGTTTTTGGTCTCGCCACTATTTTTTGCGGTTTCGTACTATTTCAGCGGGATTTTAAATTCGTTTAAACATTTTACTATTTCCAGTTTGGCTCCGCTTGTTTACAATTTATCAATTATTTTGGGAACAATAATTTTAGGGAATCGACTAGGCGTGTACGCGCCAGCCATTGGGGTGTTGGTGGGGTCCCTGCTTCATATGGCGATTCAGTTGCCGTCAATTTTAAAACGGGGTTGGCGACCGAGTTTTACATTTGATTTAAAAGATAAAGACGCGACTCGAATTTTTAAATTGATGATTCCGCGGTCAATTGGACTTGGTTCAAATCAGATTTTGCTGATTGGATTCACAGCCATTGCGTCCGGGCTTGGCGCTGGGTCTGTGGCGATTTATAATTTGGCTGATAACATTCAAACAATGCCTTCGGTGGTGTTTGGCACCTCAATCGCGTCTGCTCTTTTCCCGCATTTGTCTGGAGTATATGCGGAGAAAAATGAAAGAAAATTTATCAAAATGATGGAAAACGGAATGCTGGCGATAATATATTTTTTAATTCCGTTATCCATCGCAATTATCCTGCTTCGCGCGCAGGTTGTTAGAATTATCTTGGGTTCAGGGCATTTTGGTTGGGAGCAAACGCAAGCCACCGCTTCAACATTGGGCATTTTTTCTGTTGCTTTGGTTTTTTCTGGAATTTTGCCTCTTTTTGCCAAAGCGCTTTATGCTCGTCAAAATACCAAAACGCCCACCATTATGGGCGTGATTACGGTGGTGGCGAGTTTGGTGGCAGGGTTTTTCCTCAGTAAAAAGTTTGGCGTGGCAGGGCTTGCAGCCGGTCTTTCGCTTGGTATGGTGATTAATGTGTTGCTACTGGGTTTTGTTATCAAGCGGATTGGCTTGGATATAAATTGGAAAAAAATTGGCAAAAATACGGTTAAGATTTTATTTGCCAGCGGGCTAATGGCGATTTATATTCAGGCAGCCAAATATACCTACGGAACATATATTGATCTTGACCGATTTGTTGAGGTTTTCGGGCAAATAGTATTTTCTGGTTTTTTCGGTATCCTCGCATTTATAACATTTACTAAGTGGCTTAAAGTGGAGAATTTCAGTTTTAGTATTTTTGAAAAAGTTATAAAAATTGACAATGGGCAAAAAATCGACTGAGGAAGAATTTTATCAGGACATAGATACTACTAAAAAAGAACGGCATTGCTGTAGTTGCAAAGTGATGATGATTGTCTTTGCGCTACTATTTATCGCCGGCGCGGTCGGTATTTGGTATTTATTAAAATCAGTCCAAAGTATCAGTTTTTTACCAGTAAGAAAAATAACGCCCAGTCAAAAATCGGTTGATTCGCTGAGCGAAAAATTAAATCAGAGTATAGGGCAATCAGCCGATTTACAAGCGCAAGGGCAAGTCGGGGAAGTGACGATCGTTATCACAGAGGACGAGCTAACATCGCTGATTGCGCAAAACAATGACGACTTTAACAATAATTTGCTGGCGATCAAAGATATTACCGCGCTAGTAAATCCCAACGCGATTGAGCTGTATGGTATATTAGTCAAACCGCTTAAATCCAGCATTAAAATTTCAGCTCTGCCGACGATAGAGAATGGTCATTTGAAAATAGATATTATAAAGGTTGAAACAGGCAAGCTTGAAACCCCGGAGTTTATTGTGCGCGAGCTCAATAAAACTATCGAAAACCTAATCAACCAACAAGTAAAAAAGGGCAGTATTACTTCTTTGTCTAAAATTGAACTCCAAAGTAAGCAACTGGCGATTACCGGGAGACTGGTGCAGTAGGGTCGTTGTTGGTTAAAAGGTGTGGAGGCGAGTAATAATTTTTGGAAGAAGTTGGGCGGAAAACAGAAATTAATTAGGATACGACTTATGTAAATACTCCGCATCTTGTTATTGCGAGCCTAGCAAGGCGTGGCAATCTTGTTTTGATTTAGTAAAAAATACTAAAAAAGAGCTAATTCAAAAAGAAAAAGCTCTTAAAGATCGTGGACCATACCAGAAATGAATGCAAAAACGAATCCCAACGCTATAGCGTATACGCAAATTTTTCTGATAATACCAGCGCGATAAATGGTTGTTTGACAAATAAAATCTTGGTCAATTTCGTGTATTTTTTTGATATGATGATCGACGCGGTTAAGTATAAGTTCGCAAATAGCACCGACAAGGCAACAGAAACAGGTCATCATTAGCAATGCATTTTCTATCGGATTGAATCCTATCATCAATTTCCTCCTTGTTTGGTTGGGGTAGTTTTGATTTTGTAGAATGTAGCTTACTGAAGCCAAGTTTGGAACATTTGGCACATAAAGTCGGGAAAAGCGATAAAGGCAAGAGCAATGATTGCGATAAGCGTTAGAATTATCACGCGCATTTTAGTGTTATTGATTTCAGTCTGATGAAGCGCGCGAAATTCGTTGATTTCGTCAGCTGTATTTGTTTGGTTTTGCGTGGCATTTCCGTCGGGCAGTGTTATGGCTGTGTGCTTGGTCATCAGCTTCCTCCTTGTCTGGGGTTGTTGTCTCGATTTTTTGCCAGCGCCCAGCAAAGGACTGCTTGTCCAACCATAAAAACAAGAAATATGATTTCAAGGATAGTTTTTACCTGTGGAGACAAGCTCGTTTCCATTTGCCAAGTCCTCCTTGTTCAGGTGCAATACTTGAAATTTAGTTTATTTTAATATATTTTTAATATGAAGTCAATATTTCAAATTAAAAAATCTAAAACTAGAAACCTAAAATGGAGAACAGGGCAAGAGTTAGGGGGCACAATGGCTGAGAATTTTATGTCAGATAGAATTAGAAATTTTTGTATTATTGCTCACATTGATGCGGGAAAATCAACACTGGCTGATCGGTTTTTGGAAATTACTGGCGCGGTGGAAAAAGGTAAGCACACTGCCCAATTTTTAGATCAAATGGATTTGGAGCAAGAAAGAGGAATTACAATTAAACTTCAGCCTGTTAGGTTGCAATTTGATAAATCTCAAATTTCCCCGATAGCTACCGCTAAAGGGCAGGCAAATCTCAAATCAACTCATCGGCAATCGCCGGAAAGGCGATCTCAAAATGATTTGAAAATTCCAAATTCAGGACTAATTCTGAATCTAGTTGATACTCCCGGGCATGTGGATTTTTCCTATGAAGTTTCGCGAACTTTGGCGGTGGTGGAAGGCGCGATACTTTTAGTGGACGCCACTCAAGGTGTGCAAGCGCAAACTTTATCAACCCTAAAAAAAGCGATGGCGCAAAATTTAGCCATTATTCCGGTGATCAATAAAATTGATTTACCAAGCGCGCAGATCAAGCGATGCGAGCAGGAGATCAAGGAAATTTTACCAGCCAAATTTTGCAATAAAATATATCATATATCAGCCAAGACCGGCAAGGGAGTGGACGAGCTTCTGTCTGCTGTCGTGCAAAAAATTCCTTCACCAAACTCCCACACCTCCGAGGTGTGGGAGTTTGGTGAAGGACAGAAAACAAATTTATTTCAGGCTTTAATTTTTGATTCGCATTACGACCAGCATCGGGGGGTGGTGGCGCATATCAGGGTTTTTAGTGGTTCACTCAAAGCAGGGGAGGATATTAGTTTTTTGTCAACAGGCAAAATTGACAAGGCGCTCGAAGTGGGATTTTTTATGCCGAGAATGACCAAAACCTCAACATTAAATGCTGGCGATATTGGCTATGCGGTAACGAATTTGCGAGCAGTGGGGGAGGCGCAGGTTGGCGACACAATTATTTTGAAAAAGGATTTAGGCGCGCAGATTGAGCCACTGCCGGGCTATAAAAAACCGCAATCAGTAGTTTTTGCCTCGATTTTTCCGCTTTCAAACGCCAGCTATCCCCTACTGCAAAAAGCTCTTGAAAAATTAGCGCTTAATGATTCTAGTTTTAATTTTTCACCTGACCATTCCCCTGTGCTGGGCGCTGGTTTTGAAATTGGATTGCTCGGACTTCTCCACCTTGAAATTTTACTTGAACGGCTTCGGCGTGAATTTCAGCTAGATCTAATCGCTACCTTCCCCTCGCCTGAAATTCAAATTGAGCTAAAAAATGGTGTCAAGCAATCAGTTAAAGGCGCGTGGCAAATGCCTGACGCGTCTGAAATTAACGCTATCAAAGAGCCGTTTGTTTTGGTGACGATTTTAACGACCAGCGAGTTTGTAGGCGCGGTGATGAATTTAACTCAAAATTTTCGCGGTGAACTAAAAAATTCTAAATACCTATCGGAAAAACGGGTGGAGCTTCACTACGAAATGCCAATTTCCGAAATTCTTCGCGGTTTTTACGATCGTTTAAAATCGGTTTCTAGCGGTTTTGCCAGTATGAGCTATCAGTGGCTGGAGTTTCGCCAAAGCAATCTTAAACGGCTTGACACTTATGTTGCCGGAGATTTAGTGTTACCTTTGTCTATTTTAGTGCCAGAAAAAGATGTTTATGCTCGGGCGAAAAACTTGGCTGAAAGGCTAAAGGAATTTTTACCCCGCCAAGTTTTTGAAGTGAAAATTCAAGTGATGCACGGCGGAAAAGTGATCGCGTCCGAGCGGATCTCCCCTCTGCGCAAAGATGTCACCGGGCATTTATATGGCGGAGATGTGACGCGTAAAAATAAATTGCTTCAAAAACAGAAAAAAGGCAAAAAGCGATTGCAGAAATTCGGGCGCGTAGACATCCCGACCGATGTGTTTGTTAAATTATTGAAATAATAAATTTTTACCTATCCCCTCTGTCATTCTCAACCGACTGCCTCCTTGTCATCCCCAACCGAAAGCCCTGGTGTCATCCTTAACCGAAAGCCTCCCGTCATCCTCAACCGAAAGCCCCGGTGTCATCCTCAACCG
>PFTZ01000006.1 GCA_002789815.1 Candidatus Berkelbacteria bacterium CG_4_9_14_3_um_filter_39_23 | reverse complement strand
TTTCACGGGAATGACAAGAGAAGGATGCGGGAATGACAGAGAGGAAATTTTGCGTAAGTTGTGTTATTTAAATTAAATCTCCACCTTTTCATTTTATATCAAATAATTTTTTTAATCCAGCCAGGGGCAAAACGTTGATAACATCTTGTTTTACAAGCCAGCCACGCCGGGCGGTTAAAATCCCATATTTCATAAAATCAAGTTGACGAGCGGAATGGGCATCGGTCGAAATTGCAAATTTGGCTCCGAGATTTTTTGCCTTGCGAATATAAATATCTTTTAAATCTAGTCGTTTAGGACAAGCGTTGATTTCTAAAATTTTCTTGTTTTTTTGAGCGGTTTGAAAAATAGCGCGCCAGTCAACTTGAATTTCGGGTCGCTTGTCAATCAGTCGCCCGCTGGGATGGACTAAAATTTTAACCAATGGATGCGAGAGCGCTTTGACAATCCGCGCAGTCATCTGTTCTTTTTCCTGCCCAAGCGAATTATGAACCGCGCCAAGCACAACATCAAATTTTTTGAGTAAATCATCCGGCTGGTCAAGCGCGCCGTCTGATTTGATATTCACTTCAATGCCGGAAAAAATATGCAGACCGCGAATTTTTTGGTTTGCATTTTTAATTTCCGCCAGATATTTTTGATAATTATTCCCGCCAATTCCGCCAGTAATGCCGAGCCCAGCGCTGTGATCTGAAATACAAATATACTCATACCCCATCGCTTTGGCTGACTCTGCCATTGCTAAAATCGTATTTTTGCCGTCGGAATAATTGGAGTGCATTTGCAGATCACCCCTCATATCGCTTGGCTCTAACAACTTAGGGATTTTTTTTGCGATCGCAAGTTGTATCTCATTCGTGCCTTCGCGCAGATCTGGCGGAATATATTGCAATCCCAATGTCTTGAAAACTTTTTCTTCTGTCTCGCAATAAATTAAAATTTTATTTATCAGTTTTAAGTTTTTAGTTATGGTTTTTAGTTTTGGGTTTTTAATTTTAAGTTTTTTAAACCCATGCTCGGAAAAACTCAAACCTTTTTTTTCGGCATAAGCGCGCATTTGGATATTGTGTTCTTTTGATCCCGTAAAATGGTGAAGAAGCGACCCCCATTCGTTTCCCGGCATTATTTCTAAATCAATTTGCGCCCCATCATTATTTATCACCGTTGCCTTACTTTCGCCTTGAGCTAAAATCTGCTTGGGTCGAGTTAGTTCTAAAAAGTATTTTATAATTTTTAGGTTTGAATTGTGATTTATCAACTTCGCTCGGGACAAGCTTTGAGATTTGAAATTTGAGATTTGAATTTTATCTTGTATTTTTGCTACAAGATCTATATCCCCAATCGTTTCCTTCCCTCGTCGGAGCGACCCAGCGTATTTTACTTCTTTGACTTCCGGCAATCTCTTTAACTGCGCCACTATACTTTCCGCCAAAGGCAACGCCTCCGATAAAAGCATTCTGCTGGAAGCAGATTGTAAGACCGCTATGCCTGTTAAAATTTTATCAACTGTTTTTTTTAGGAGCGATATTTTGGCAAGCTTGGGTAGATACTGAGGATCTTTTAGTTTTCTTTTTAAATCAGTTAAAGTCTTTGGTTTTAAAATCGCATATAATTTTTTAGTTAATTTTGGACCAAGCCCAGGCACTGCCAGCATTTGCACTTGCACGCGTGGTATTTTCTTTTTTAACTGATCTAGCTTTTTTAGTTTTCCAGTATAAATTAGCTCAGCGATATTGTCCGCAATACTTTCACCAATACCAGATATTTTTTCCAGCTCTTTTTTCCCTTGTCGCTCGACAATTTCATACATTTCCACCGCGCTAACATCTACCGCGTGGCTGGCATTCCGATATGCGCGCACTTCAAAAATATTGGCATCAGCTAACTCTAATAAATCCGCCATCTGGTTTAATACCTCGGCAATCTTATTCATAGTAATATTTTAACACAAATTATATCATCTACCAATTTTCCTCTAATAATCTACTTCTGCCCACCCGTAAGGTAGCAAAAACAGGAAACAAAAAAGGCAGCGGATGCTGCCAGAAAAAAAATAAAGGATATACTTATTGCCGATTACTGACTAACATAGCTTTGATGCCAGTTAGCGTCTTTGAAAAATTATTCCCTCCTGCATGGGTGCAACCAAACTTCATCTGGGTTGCTCGATTCTTTGCTGATGAAGAATTCGCGATAATCGGACCATTGAAATTTGGTTTGATCTTTAGTGTTAGCAATCTGAGTGTCGCGCCATCTGCTAGATTAGCGTCCAAAACAATGAAACTAAAATCATTACTCCGCTCGGAAAACACTCGCTCAAGTTCAGCCAAAGTTTTCACTCTGGCAATATTTGCGTCGCTAACAAATATTTTACTGATATCAAATTCTATCAAGATGAATTTAGAATCAGTATCTTCTGCCACCAGTATCTGGAACTTTTTTCTCATTCGCGCTTTCCTCCTCTTTTTACTTAAAAATAATATACCAAACTCTTACAATAAAAACAAGTATAACTAAAAATTTTCTGCTGTTTGCAACTCACACGACACCATCCTATCATCGCGATCAAAAATAAACTCACCCTTAAATTTCTTGCCTGCTAAAAAAAATGGCATCCAGTATTTATCACCATCCCACATTTTGTCATATGGAATTTTAGTAAGCTTAAACCACTTGGGCTTCATTTCCTTGGTTTCCTTGGGTGCGCCAGTAAATTTTCCTGCCAGATAAATATGCACTTCCACTCCGTCTAGAAACTTGTCGGGATAAAACACCAGCACCCCGCGCTTGTGCATTTTGGTGATTTTGATACCACATTCCTCGCGCGCTTCCCGTTTTGCCGCCTGCTCAATGTTTTCCCCTGTCTTAACCTTTCCGCCTAGCCCATTATATCTCCCCTTGCCAAAACCTTGCTTTTTCATCGCCAGCAAAATCCGCTGACCATCTATAACAAAAACAAGTGTCATTTTCTGCATCGCTTCATCACCTCCATTTCTTTTGGCTAAATTTACAAAATATTCTCAAATCTAGCTTCTAGCATCTAAACTACCTTCCATGGCATTTCTTATATTTTTTCCCGCTACCACAAGGACATTTTTCGTTCCTGCCAACTTTCTGCCCCATATAACCACCGCTGGAACTTTGCGAAATGGTCTCGCCTGATTTTCTTTTTCTAACTGTCAACGTTACGCCACTTGAACTCTGGCTGGTAGTTTCCTGATTTTGGGTTTCTGATTTTGACTTATCAACCGCCTCGCGAAATGCGTTCCCTTGCGTCTCCGCGCCTATGTGCGAAATTTTTGGCGGAGCTTGAATTGGCGCTTGCAACAATGCGCGCACCTCGATCTTAAGTAGCATTTCTGAAACCTCTGCGTCAATGTCGCCAAGTAAGCGCTGAAATATATTATACGCCTCTTGCTTGTACTCTACCAATGGATCTTTTTGCCCATAGCCTTTAAGCCCAATGGAGTGGCGCAAATAATCCATAGTGTTTAGATGCTCAATCCAAAGCATATCTATGGTTCTGAGGTATACTCTTTTTTCAATTTCCGCCACCGCTCCTAAATCAGCCTGAGACATTTTTTGCTCATAATTTTCTGCCTCATCGCCTAGCAGCTCTAAAATTTCCGTATTCAATTCAACATCTTTTCCTTGGCGATCTCTACCTTTACCAGCTAAAATCTGCCGTCTTTTTTTATAAATTACTTCCCGTTGTTTATTCGCCACATCGTCATATTCAACCAAATGTTTTCTGATGTCAAAATTGTGCCCTTCAACTTTCTTTTGCGCGCCTTCGATCGAACGAGACACGAATTTATTTTCAATCGGCATATCATCAGGCAAGCCCAATCGGTCCATCATATTTTTCAAACGAGCGCCTCCAAATATACGCATCAGATCATCTTCCATTGAAACAAAAAACTGGCTTTCGCCCGGGTCACCTTGTCTGCCAGCTCGTCCGCGCAACTGATTATCGATTCTCCTTGCCTCGTGCCGTTCGGTCCCAATCACATACAACCCGCCCAATTCCAACACTTGACTATGCTCTTTTTCCCATTCCTCCATCGTCCGCTTATCACTGCCCAATTTCTCCAGCCCTATTGTATTTTCTTTATTTTCTGATTTTAGGCTTTGAGTTTTAGGCTTTGAGTTTATTTTAGGCGGTGTTCCGCCTAAAATAATATCCACCCCCCGCCCTGCCATATTAGTCGCGAGCGTCACCGCGCCCACGCGTCCGGCTTGCGCCACAATTTTTGCTTCTTGCTGATGCTTTTTAGCGTTTAACACATTGTGAGGAATGCCGGCTACTTTCAACTGACGCGCCAATTGTTCATTTTTTTCCACTGAAATCGTGCCGATTAAAACTGGTTGCCCTTTTTCGTTTCGCTCGCGCACTTCCTCGATTATTGCCTGTACTTTCGCTTCTTCTGTTTTGTAGATTTTATCTTGATGGTCTATACGGATCATTTCCCGATTAGTCGGAATAACCGTCACATCCAGTTTATAAATTTTATAGAATTCCTCTGCTTCGGTCGCGGCTGTGCCAGTCATTCCAGCTAATTTGTCATACATTCTAAAAAAATTCTGAAAGGAAATTGTTGCCAAAGTGTTGGACTCGCATTGAACCACTACTCCTTCCTTGGCTTCAATCGCCTGATGAAGCCCTTCGCTATAACGCCGACCAGGCATCAAGCGACCAGTAAATTCATCCACGATCATCACCTCGCCATCTTTGACAACATAATCCTTGTCGCGCTTAAATAAAAATTCCGCTTTAAGCGCCTCTTCTAAATGATGAACCAAGTGAATATTCTCTGGCGCGTATAGATTATCCATTCTTAGCGCCTGCTCAACAACTTGAATTCCACTATCCTTAATGGCAATAGTTCGCGTTTTTTCATCAATATCAAAATCCTTTTCTGGCTGTAAATTTTTTATAATTTGAGCAAATCTTTGGTAGTCTGAACCTGACTCCTCGGCTGGCACGCTGATTATAAGCGGAGTTCTAGCTTCGTCAATTAAAATTGAATCAACCTCATCAACAATCGCAAAATTAAGCTTGCGCTGATTTAGCTGACGCAAATCAACCGCCATATTATCGCGCAAATAATCAAAGCCAAATTCGTTATTGGTGCCGTAAGTGATGTCGGCATAATATCCGTCGCGACGGGAAATCGGTCGCAAATTTTGCCAGGTATCATCAATGAATTCATCAGAATCTTCTTTGGGCTGATAGGGTTCTTTGGTATATAAATAAGATCTGTCGTGCTCAATTGATGCCACCGTAAGACCCAAAAAATCGTATATGCGTCCCATCCACTGGGCTTGAAATTTAGCAAGGAAATCATTGACCGTCACCAGGTGGCTTCCTTTGCCCGACAAAGCGTTGAGATAAAGTGGCAAAGTGGCTGATAAAGTTTTACCCTCGCCAGTTCGTTGCTCAGCAATTTTTCCTTCGTGAAGCGTGATGCCAGACATCAGCTGGACATCATAGTGCCTCTGACCGATAGCGCGCTTGGACGCTTCTCGGCAAAGCGCGAACGCTTCGGGTAAAAGATTATCAAGCGATTCATTATTTTTTATCCTGTCTTTAAACTCTTGTGTTTTTTGGGGAAAATCGCTGTCGGCAAGTTTTACCATCTTTGGCTCTAAGCTGTTTATTTTTCCGACCAAAAGTTGCAATCGATAAATCTCTTTCTGATTTGCATCGCCAAATATATTTGATATAAAACTCATAAATTTATGTTTACTAAACAGCGCGCGCAAATACTCCGCTGATCGTCATTGCGAGGAGCAAAGCTATAGTCAACGACGAAGCAATCTTGTTTAAAGTTGGACGGGATTGCCATGCTTGCTGGATCGCAAAGACAAAATGCGTAAGCCGTATTTGTTATTTGTTTTCAATATAACAAAAATAATGCCAAAAATCCAGCCTGTAAT
>PFTZ01000091.1 GCA_002789815.1 Candidatus Berkelbacteria bacterium CG_4_9_14_3_um_filter_39_23 | reverse complement strand
GTGCTCGAAGTCTGATTTTGTTTCTAATTTTGACTTTTCATACATCTTGCGATCGCTTTTTTTTGTCTCAGTTTGAATCTTACCATCATCAATGGCTCGGGTAATAAATTCTTTTTTGATTACTTTGTCTTGTTTTTTATCAAGCTTTAGTTTGAAGACTTTTTTGATTTTGGTTTTAGTTTTTTGAGTTTTTTCTGGCTCTGCGATAGGAATATTATTTACATCCGCAATTTCGTCTTTATCTTTTTTCCCTGCGCTAATTTTACTCTCTTTAGCTTCTTTTGTATCTAATTTAAGATCTTGAATTTTTAGTGTTTCATCAATTTCTACTATCGGCTCACCATCTTTTTTAATCAGTCCAACTGACGAAACCGTGTCGCCCGATTTCATCCGCATTAGCGTCACACCCATAGTATTTCGCCCGAGCCGTTTAACTGACTTTAATGACATACGGATGATTGTTCCTTTTTGTGAAACTAAAAGCAAATCGCCCTCCAGCCCTTCGATCACCATAGCATGAATCACTTTCCCAGTTTTTTTATTCACTTTTGACGCAATAATTCCCATTCCGCCACGATTTTGCACTTTGAAATGTTTGCGAATTGTGGTTCGCTTGCCATAGCCATTTCCCAGCACAGTCAAAAGATCTGGATTGTCGTCTTTTGCCACCACATCCATGGCAATCACTTTGTCTTCCGCTCTTAATTTTATTGCTCTGACTCCGGCGGCTGACCGTCCCATTGGGCGAACATTTATTTCTTTAAAAAATATACCCTGTCCATTTTGTGTTACTAAAATCACATTATCGCTTCCGGTTGTCAACTGGCAAAAATCAAGCTCGTCGTCTTTATTTAATTTAATCGCGATAATACCGTTTCGTCTCACATTGCTATAAGCGTCTATTTCCGTTTTCTTAATTTTTCCCAGCCGTGTTGTCATTAAAAGATACTTACCTTTGGTTGTATTAGTTAAAGGCAAGACAGCGGTAATCTGCTCATCTGGTCCAAGAGAAATTAAATTCGCCAAAGAATTTCCTTTGGCAATTCTTGACCCTTGCGGAACTTCATAGACTTTGGCTTTAAATATCTTGCCTAGATTGCTGAAAAATAATAACTCGTCGTGAGTGCTGGTGTAAAATAAATGCTTGACCGAATCATCGTCTTTAATTCCCATTCCTTTGATGCCTTTGCCACCTCTGTGTTGCGCGTGATACATATCAACAGGCACCCGTTTGATATAGTTCCCATCAGTTAAAATAACAATTACTTTTTCGTCGGGAATAAGGTCAGTTGCGCCAAACTCACCAATCGCATTTTTAATAACGCGCGTGCGACGCTCATCGCCAAAAATTTTTTTAATAAGCTCGAGCTCGTCAACTACAATTGTTAAAATTCTTTTATCATCTGCTAAAATTGTTTCTAATTCTTTCACTAGGGCAATTTTTTCCGCCAGTTCGTCAAGCACTTTTTTCCGCTCAAGCCCGGCGAGCGCTGACAAACGCATTTCTAAAATCGCGTCTGCTTGCAATTTGGACAGCTTAAATTTTTGAATTAAATTTTTATGAGCTTCGTCGCGCGTGGCAGAGCTACGGATGGTATTGATTACCTCGTCAATAAAGTCAAGCGCGATTTTTAGTCCTTCCAAGATATGAACGCGCGCTTTAGCGACTTTTAATTCAAATTGCGTTCGCTTAACAATCACCTCTTTACGGTGTTTGATATATTCGGAGATTATGTCTTTGAGTCCGAGTAACCGGGGCTGAATCCCGTCAACCAACGCCACTAGATTCATATGGAAAACGGTTTGAAGCGGGGTTAATTTATAAATAGCGTTAAGAATTTTTTTTGGGAACGCCGAGCTTTTTAGATCGATTACCAACCGAACACCGTCTTTGCGATCTGATTCATCGCGTAAATCAGAAATGCCTTCGATTTTTTTGCTTTTGACTAAATGGGCAATTTTTGACACCAGATCGGCTTTGTTGACTTGATAAGGAATCTCGGAAATAATTATTTGAAAACCAGCTTTTGGCTTTTCAATAATTTTAGCCACCCCCCGACACACCACCGGACCGCGACCAGTGGCATACGCTTCTTTGATTGCTTTGGTATTGTAGATATTGCCACCGGTTGGAAAATCAGGACCCTTGATAAATTCAGTTAGCTCGTCGAGTGTTATCTCAGGATTTTTAATCATCGCGATCGTTCCGTCAATCACCTCCGTTAAATTGTGTGGCGGTATATTGGTTGCCATGCCCACGGCAATTCCCAGCGAACCATTGATTAAAAGATTAGGCGCTTTGGCAGGCAAGACAATTGGCTCTTGACGCGTAGCGTCAAAATTATCAGAAAACCCAACCGTTTCTTTTTCTATATCCTCCAGCATTGCTTCCGCCAGACGAGCCATTTTTGCCTCGGTGTAGCGCATGGCAGCCGGCGGATCTCCGTCAATTGAACCAAAGTTTCCCTGCCCTTTGATAAGCTGATAACGCATTGAAAAATTTTGCGCCATACGAACCATTGAATCATAAACTGCCATATCGCCGTGCGGATGGTATTTACCCAAAACCTCACCCACAACTGTGGCTGACTTGCGAAATTTGGCGGATGCCTTAAGCCCCATATCATGCATCGCAAAAAGAATTCTTCTGTGAACCGGCTTCAAACCATCGCGCACATCCGGAAGCGCGCGCGCCACAATCACGCTCATCGCGTAATCAAGGTACGATGCCTGCACTTGGTCTTCCAAGAAAACTGGCAGGATACTTTTTTGCGCTGGCTGTTTTTCCTTGGCTAAATTTTCTGACTGTTCTGGTTTTTTAATTTCTTTTTTATCTGCCATAATTGATTGAAAATTGTATTTATATGTCTAAATTCTTCACCGACTTGGCATGGGTTTGGATAAAATTCTTGCGCGGAGCCACTTCACTACCCATTAAAATTGTAAAAATTTTGTCTGCTTCCTCTGCGTCGTCAATGCTAACTTTTTTCAAAATTCTCCGCTCTGGATCCATGGTTGTTTCCCATAATTGCTCGGGATTCATTTCCCCCAAGCCTTTGTATCGCTGGATGCTGATTTTTTGATCTGGATTTTCACCAATTATTTTTTCTTTTTCGCTGTCTGAGAAAGCATAATGTTTTTTCTTGTTGACTAAAATATGATAAAGCGGAGGTTGGGCGATATACAAAAAATCTCCTGTGATAATATCAGGCAAGTGGCGGAAAAATAAAGTCAACAGTAAAGTAAGTATATGCGCGCCGTCAACATCAGCGTCGGTCATCACAATAATTTTGTGATAACGCAATTTTTTCACATTGGTATCGTCGCCGATGCCAGCGCCAAGCGCAATAATCAGGGATTTAATTTCCTCGTTGGAAATCATTCGGTCAAGTCGCGCCCGTTCCACATTTAAAATTTTTCCGCGAAGAGGCAATATCGCCTGCGTTTTGCGATCTCGTCCCATTTTACTCGAGCCACCGGCGCTGTCACCTTCCACAATAAATATCTCCGACTCTTCGGGCTTTCGAGATGAGCAATCCGCCAGCTTACCCGGCAACATCATACCTTCTAAGGCGCCTTTTCTAATAATCGTCTCGCGCGCTGCTTTGGCAGCCTGACGCGCGCGCGCGGTCAATAAATTTTTCTCAATAATTCTTTTAGCTTCTTGGGGATTTTCGTCCAAAAAATAAGAAAAATATTCTGTGATAACATTTTCCACATAAGCGCGTATTTCAGGATTGCCCAGCTTGGCTTTGGTCTGTCCCTCAAATTGCGGATCAGGCAGTTTAACCGATAACACCGCAACCAGTCCCTCACGAACATCATCGCCGGTCAAAGGGTTATCGCCGTTTTTCAAGATATTATTTTTCTTGGCGTAGTCATTTATCACCCGCGTCAACCCGCTACGAAAACCAGTCATATGCGTTCCGCCCTCAGGTGTGTAAATATTATTAGCAAAAGTGAACATATGCTCGTATTGGTCGTTGACATACGACAGAGAAATTTCCACCGTGGCTTCCTCAATCTGCTTTTCAACATAAAAAACTTTGTCGCTTAATTTTTCTTTTCCAACTCGCAAGTGCCGGACAAACGCTTTTATCCCGCCTTCAAAATAAAAATGGTGCTGTTTTTCTTTTTCGGTTCTTTTATCATAAATTGACAGCTTGAGTTTTTTGGTTAAATACGCTTGCTGGCGAAGGTGCGTTAGGATTTTTTTCCAATCAAAACTAATTTCTGGAAAAATTTTGGGATCGGGCTGGAAAATTTGCAAAGTGCCGTTTTTGTCTGTCTTGTCAATTTTTTTCACCTCTGCCACCGGCTCGCCACGTTTAAATTCTTGGGAGTAAGTATTGCCATCGCGATAAACTTCGGTGCGCATCCAAACAGATAGCGCATTCACCACTGAAACACCAACGCCATGAAGTCCGCCAGAAACTTTATACCCCTCGCCTTCGCCGAATTTTCCGCCGGCGTGAAGCGTAGTCATAATCGTTTCAAGGGCAGATTTACCAGTTTGCTGATGCTTGTCAATGGGAATTCCGCGACCATTGTCAAAAACACTCACTTTATTATCAGGCAAAAGCTCAACAGTTATTTCGTTGGCGTGCCCTGCCATAGCTTCGTCCACACCATTGTCAACCACTTCCCAAATCAAATGATGCAAGCCCTCAATCCCGGTTCCGCCGATATACATCCCCGGTCGTTTTCTAACTGGCTCCAAGCCTTCAAGCACTGTAATATCTTTGGCAGTGTATGAATTTTTTGCCTTTAATTCTTTGATACTCATAAATTTTACAATAACATTAAATTAAAAATTACACAAC
>PFTZ01000068.1 GCA_002789815.1 Candidatus Berkelbacteria bacterium CG_4_9_14_3_um_filter_39_23 | reverse complement strand
CGCGATAGCGCCCAATCCTTGGTTTCATCCAGCCAATTACCAAATCGTCCGTGTTTTAAATGCGCTGGAATCCAATTAATTTTTTCATTGTTTGATACAAGTTGCGATCGCAATTTTTTCATCGCTATAAACCAAGATTCTTTGGCGTAATAAATCAGCGGATTATGGCAACGCCAACAAAATGGATAGCTATGAGTTATTTTTAATTCTTTGAAAAGCAAATCGCGTTGTTTTAAATCGTCTATGATTATCTGGTTGGCAATAAAGATATTTTTTCCAGCTAATTTTTTCACCTGATCAGTGAAGTTACCTTTGGGATCAACTGTGTGAATGGTTGGTAAATTAAACTTTTTTGACAGGGCAAAATCATCTTCGCCATACATAACCGCAGTATGAACGATCCCGCTTCCTTCGCTTGTTGACACAAAATCACCCGGCAATATGGTGAATTGATCCTTGTGGGTTTTTTCAATATTAAAAATTGGTTCGTACTTTTGCCCCACTAAATCCGCGCCAATAAACAAATCAATTTTTGTTGCTTTCTCGCCTAAAATTTTTAATGCCAAATTTTCCGCTAAAATAATTTTTTTGCCAGTTTCCAATTGATATTTACCATATTTTATTTCCTTTCCAACCGCCAGCGCCACATTGCCGGGCAAAGTCCAAGGGGTGGTGGTCCAAGCCAGAAAAAAAGTATTTTCCTCTGACGCAGATTTAAATTTTACAAAAATAGAAGTGTCAGTTTTGTCTTTAAATTCTTGCGCGACTTCGTGCGATGAAAGACCTGTTCCGCAACGAAAACAATATGGCAAGACCTTATAATCTTGATACAAAAACCCCTTGCTCCAAATAATTTTAATAATTCCCCAGAGTTTTTCAATATACTCGTTTTTGAAAGTAATATAGGGATTATCCATATCTATCCAATAACCAATTCGCTCAGTTACCCGTTCCCATTCTTTTTGGTATTTAAAAACATTTTCTTTGCACAGCTGATTGAATTTGATAATGCTTTCCCGTTTGGTAGGAGTTAAGCTTTCAATTTTATCTTTGCCAGAAATACCGAGCATTTTTTCCACTTCAAGCTCAACCGGTAAACCATGCGTGTCCCAACCAGCTTGCCGTGGCACCCGAAAACCGCGCATTGTTTTGTAACGGGGAATAATATCTTTGTAAGCGCGCGCGATAATATGATGGATGCCGGGGTGTCCATTGGCAGTGGGCGGACCTTCGTAAAAAACAAATTTCTTGCTCTCTGGTCTTTCAGAAATTGATCGCGCAAATATCTTTTTATTTTTCCAAAAAGTCAAAACCTCGGTTTCAATTTTTTTATAATCTGGTTTGGGGGTTAAAATAAACATAGTTTATTAAATTAAAAATTAGAATTAAAAAATAAGAATTTAAGTTAAAAATCAAAAATTATCTTTTTCCCTTAATGGTCAAAATACTGGCAACGATCATTTTATTTAATTCGCTACATTGTTCAATTAGTTTCTCTAGCTTTTTTTGGCTAACGATTTTTGTTTCTCTAAATATATACAGCCAATATAGGGTTTCTTTAGCGGATTTATGGGCTATAGAAAAGAAATTTAAAAAACCTTTCTTCGTCCCTGAGCCAAACGCTTCTACAATATTGGCGCTAACCGAAGTTGCTGACCCGATCAGTTGCCTTAATAGAATTTGATTTATCGTGTCAAAATTTAATAATTTGGCAAAATGTATTATATCAATCTAAAACTGAAAGCATTTTTGTTTCAATAAATTTTTAGGGTTATTATTTGATTTCTCCATTCTTAATTTTAATTTCTTATTTTTTATCTTTGTCTAATGTCTCGTTCACCAATTCGTCCGCTTCTTTATTTTGTTCTCTAGGAATATGCTTAAAATTTACCCGCAAGCCAAGCGCTATAGTCTGTTCCCGAATTTGCCAAAAAAGCGGTTTCAACCCCTCATTTTTTAATTTAAAATTTCCAGACAATTGCTCGACGACTAATTTTGAATCAAGATTAAATTGCACATTGATGTTTTTAATTTCATTTTTCCTCAGCCAATCAAACGTCAAAATTACTCCGTGATATTCAGCTTGATTGTTGGTCATCTTGCCCAGCGATCGAGAAAGTTCGGCAACTTTTTTTTTCTGCTTAAAAATAACCGCTGCGCACGCAGCTGGTCCGGGATTGCCCCGCGACCCGCCGTCTGTAAAAATTTGATAGCTTTGCATAACTTTATACTAGCAAATAATTTAGAAATTTTCAATTCTAAAAAACTAGCGTAAGAAACGGATCTAAACAAATACGCATTTTTTTAAGATTATTCTATATTGGTTCGACTAAATAGCGTGTAATCAAATAAACTTTGGAGGAGCCCTGACTGGCGGTTGACTTTGGCTTCAAGAGTTCGTTTAATTCCTGACGCAGTGGACTGGGAGCTGATGGTGGTTTGGGGATCAGCCAGACATTTTCCGCTGGCGCATTGCACTTTTAACTTAACCCCGTCTACAAAAGTGTGGAAACGGAGCGCTTGGGTTGTATTGTCAAAGTTGATGCTTAAAGGGAAGTCAGGATACACTTGCCCAACCGAGCTTGGCGAATTTTTAATTTGAGTAATCAGTATTTCCCCGCTGTTTTTTTCAGCAGGATAAGAGGAAATGTTTATTTTATTGCTAGCTGTGCCCGTGACTCTAACCTCAAGGTTAACTGACGCATCTTTCGGAATACTAATTTCCTTCGGTTGGTCGGTATAAACCGCCACACTATATTTTGCCGGCATATTGAGTACTAATATATTCGCCAGCTCTGCCCGACGATTACTGCGATACTTATAAAGTCCTTGCTCCAGCCCGCTTTCCGCTTCGTAAAACGCTTGCTCGCTACCTAAAAAAGAACGGATATTTTTCAGCTCTACCATAAAACTGCGCGAGGTCGCCAAGCCAACTGTCACCAGTGTTGAAATAATTATGACCGTGATTATCAGCGCGTTGCCTTGTTGTGAAATTGATTTATTCATTTAATCCGCAATATTTTAGTAAATCCCATATCGCCAGTAAATTCCTCTTCAATTATACTGGTATTTTTCGGATTTTTGACTGAGATTTTGGAAATATTTATCGTCACATATGGTTGCTCTGTGGCAATCGCAGGGACAATCGCGCTAACACTCCCCGCAAAACTCGCTTCAATGTCAATATTGTCTGCCTGCATTTTTTTATCCGAAAGTGTCATTTTACCATTTTGCATTTTTAATAACTTCTGCGTCCCGCTCGCGTCTGTGTATTTTACATTATTATTTTCGATCGAATCAATACTTTTGGCTGACCAAAGTTCGCGACTGATTATCTGGTAGATATTTTGGTAAGTATTGATGGCGTCTCTTTTATATTTTGTCCGATTGTCCGCTTTGGTAAAAGTATTGACCGATGACAAAGCAATCACTGCCACCAAACCGAAAATAGCTGTGGCGATAACAATCTCCAGCAAACTAAAACCCTGATTGTTATTGGATTTTCTGTTTAATTTTAAATTTTGTATTGTCATTTTGAGATTTGAGATTTAAATTTTGAGATTATTTTATGTTTCAATTCTCCAGTCCGTGAGTTGAGTTTTTAATTCAACCTTGTGCTTGCCTTCGTCCCATAAAACAATGCTTGAAATTTCTACGCAAGCTATTCCGCAATTGGTTGCTGTTTTAACTACTTTGCGGTCAAAGCTTTTATGTTCAAACAGCAAAACTTCTGGGATATCTTGAAATAAGTTATTATCCCAATTGGTTGACGGGTTTTCGTCTAATAAATTATTATCTCTATTTTTTCGAACTAGCTCCAGCCCATCGCTGGCTTTTACGGTGGCAAAAGTTTTTTCCGCCAAATAACGAGTATTTTTCTGCGAATTAACAGCGAGCGTTAAAAGCGATGACAACGCCACTGCCAATAAACTGGTTGCTACCATTACCTCGATTAGTGAAAAGCCCGCGCGTCTGTTTTTTATTAGAACAAATTTTTTTTGAATTATAATTTTTAAATTTTGTATTGTCATTTTGAGATTTGAGATTTGAATTTTGAGATTAATTAACCTCCACCACGCCAAACGGATACGAGATGGAAATTATTTTTTTCAAACCAGCTTTACTTAATTTAAAACTTTCGCCTGACGACCGGTTGACTACTTTGCCCTGCTCCTTGACGCCAAAAAAAATGCTTTTATCGCTATTGACGCTACTGCCAGTCGAAAATAAAAAACTGCTGATTATTTTGGGTGGCGTGTCGTCCTCGCTAACTTTTGTGCGCGCCACTAGCTCGTATTTTTTTTCGCTTTGATAAATTTTTACCCCAAAATAATTATAACCTGAATACTCCTCGCTGGGATTAAGCGCCATCACCCGCGCCCTTTCAATTTGTGTTTTAATTTCGTTTGCTTCGCTTGAAATGCTTTTCTTGTCTTTAATATTTGATAAATTTACCAAAGCGCTCACTGCTAAAATACTCACCAAGCCAACTGACACGACCAGCTCGATCAAAGTAAAACTTTTTTTGCCTGCAAGATTTATAACCATAATTTATAATTTATAACATCACGACTTGCGCAAAATATCATTCCGTGCCGTCATTCCCGCGTTTTTTTTGTCATTCCCGCGCAAGCGGGAATCCAGTCCGAATGGATCCCGCATCAAGTGCGGGATGACAAAGAATGTGTCATTCCCGTGAAAACGGGAATCCAGGAAGGGATGGATCCCCAATCCGAAGCGCTTCGCTTTCGGT
>PFTZ01000018.1 GCA_002789815.1 Candidatus Berkelbacteria bacterium CG_4_9_14_3_um_filter_39_23 | reverse complement strand
TGTGCCCAGCCAAAAGCTCGCTCCCCTGCCCCATCCTCGCGCCCAATCAGCAAAAATTTTCAGAATCAAGGTAACATTAAAACCAGAAACCGCCACAATATGAATCGTGCCGGTGGTAATAAAAATCTTTTTGAGTTCCTTGGGAAATCCATCTTGCGCGCCAACTAGTAGCCCTGACGCCAGCTCTGAATGGGGATAAGGTAAAAGGCTACTTAAAATTTGGCTAAATTTTATTCTTACTCCTTCCAAAAATTGCACGATAAAAAAATTGTCTGGCAAGGTGATGAGCTGTTCGCGCGCGAGCCAAAGTGGATATGCCAGCCCAAAAACTAAAAAAATTGCGACTAGTGCCAAAACCCAAATAATTCGCTCACGGGAAAAAATTATCATAATTGACGCCATAGCCAAAGCAAGCCAAGGCGCAATTTGATCAATATCTATCTCGCTTGACAAACTTATTCCCAACAAAAAAATTACAATGCAAAATGTGAGCACTTGAAAATTGTAAGGTTTTTGAGTATAATGTCTATATAAAAGCATATTTTTAATATAATCTAAAATGCAAAAAATTACACGAAAAAAAATAAAAAAAGATGTGTGCGAGGAAAAAAATCGGGAATTGACCAACGCGCTCCAGCGCGAACGGGCGGATTTTGAGAACTTTAGAAAACGGATGGAAAACGAAAAGGCAGATATTTTTAAGTTCGTCAATGAAAATTTAATTCTAGAACTTTTACCGGTTTTGGATAATTTTACCCGATCTTTAGAACATACCAAACATCTTGACGGCACACCGCATCAAGAAGGACTAAAATTGATTAAGAAACAGCTGGAAGAGGTGTTGAAAAATAATGGGCTAACTAAAATTGAGGTCAAAAAAGGCGATGTGTTTGATCCCGCGATCTGCGAAGCTGTAAGTGGCACTGGCGATATTATCGCTGAAATAGTACTCGTAGGTTATCGGCTAAATGACAAAATTATAAGAGCGGTGAAAGTAGTGCTAAAATAATTTATTGCAACGCCTCTAGCTGATTGATTAATTTTTTATAGCTATCTAGCAATGGGTGTTGCCATGTTTTTTTGATATTTTTATAAACTTCTTTGTGAAACCAAAAAACATATTTTTTGCCTCCCTTAAAATTGAGCCAAGCTTTTTCTTTGATCTTTAAATAAAGTATGAACAAACTTTCTAGATTGTGAATTTTATCGGCGATAACCACAGCTTTAGTATAATCATTGCTATTTTTTATCTGTTTGATATATTCAACTTTTCTTTCATGCCATGGCAAGCGATTGTTATGAGTTAACGGCAGGATAATGTCCAATACCTTTTTTCCAAGTTCTGCCTCAATCTTCCGTTTTGGATAATCTGAATCTTCTAAAACATCGTGAACCAACGCCGAAGCAACCACAAAATCAGGGAAATTATGGCTTTGTAATTTTAATGCTACCATAACTGGATGAATGATATAGGGGGTATTTTCACCTTTTCTTTTCTGACCTTTGTGCGCCTCTAGGGAAATA
>PFTZ01000108.1 GCA_002789815.1 Candidatus Berkelbacteria bacterium CG_4_9_14_3_um_filter_39_23 | reverse complement strand
CCGTGTCCTTGCGAGCCAGCAGGCGAAGCAATCTCTCCCTTCCATCCTCAATGACTTAGTCAAGATTGCCACGTCGCTTGGCTATCGTCGCGCTCCTCGCAATGACTACAATACCCTTTCGCCCCTGCGTCGCTCGGCTATCGCCTCGCTCCTCGCAATGACTACAATACTCTTTCGCCCCTTCGTCGCTCGGCTGATGGCTCAATCGGAATGACAGCTAATAAGATCATTGCATTAGTCGTGAGATTATTTTTTTTAATGTTTTGACATTTGAGTTTGTTTTTGTTAAATTACTGGTAAGGCGGATTTATGCAAAAACCGATCACACACATTGCGATTTTTGTCGGAGACGCGATAAAAAATATTATCACCGGCAAAAAGACAGTGGAGGGCAGGTTTTCGTATGACCGACATTTGCCCTACGGCGCGGTGAAAAAAAGCGATTTAATTTTACTCAAACAATCAGGCGGACCAATCATCGGTCAAGCTGAAGTGGAAAATGTTTTGTATTTTGACAATCTGGACGGCGAAAAAATCGGTAAACTGCGTCAAGAGTATGGCGAGGATATGTGTATGAATGATTTGTTTTGGTCTGACAAACAAAAATCTCGCTACGGGACAATAATTTTTTTAGCCAGACCGCGTCGCTACCTTACGCCCTTGGCTTTTCATAAGCAGGATCGCCGGGCATGGGTGGTGGCGTGAGAAATGCTAAATTTTAAATTATAAATGCTAAATTAACAGATAAGAGTAAAACGATCTGAAAACAAGGAGGCGTGGCAATGAGATTTCAAGAAAAATTGCTTGAGTATTTAGCTTATTTGTTTGCGCCAATATATTTTATTTTGAGAGTTTTACGCAATAGTTGCGCTAACGAGCAAGATGCCTGAAAGGAGGAAGAGCGATGCAAAAAATGAGGTTGACTTGTGACTTAACAGTTGTTGCAACAAATATACCAAAACTAAAAACGAAAAAAGTTAATACTGCTGAATCGCCAGTTTACCGGCAATTGCAAAAGATCGTTAGGATTCGCTGTAAAGAAAATAATCACGATCCAGATTCCCCGCTTTTCATCTAAATGTTTTATTGCCAATCATCTTATCCGCCAAAGCGCGTTTGCTGAGGCGGTTTTTTTGTTGGCTAAACTTGAAAATATTTGCGAAAGTGCTACAATTAAAATCTATGAAATCGTCAATTATCAAACAAGCGAAAAATCAGGCAAAAATCAAGGTTCAAATTTCCAGCGAAAAACTTAAACAACATTTTCAAATTGTGTTTGACAAGCTGGCGACGACAGTTGAGATTAAGGGTTTTCGTCCAGGAAAAGCGCCTCAGCGAATGATTGTTGAACAAATCGGCATCAACCGTTTTAGCGAAGAAGTTTTAAATCTAGCGGTCCAAGACACTGTGCCAGCGGTGCTAAAAGAACATAGTTTACGTCCAGCCACCCAGCCCCGTTTGACAATTTCAAAATGGAATTTTAATCCGTTAAATATAGACGGATTGCATGAGCTTGAATATGAGCTTGATTTAGATTTAATCCCTGAGGTCAAGTTGGGCGATTATACTAAAATTCGCGTTACACCCAACAAAAAATTGAACGATTTTTCTGTAAGCGATCAAGAAGTTGGCATAGTGATTGAAAAATTACAGGCGCAAAGCGCGAAACTTCTACCCCTTGAGCGCGATGCCAAAGAAGGCGACTGGGCTGAAATTAGCTTTAATGGCAAGGTGGATAAAGTTGTTAAAGAAGCGCTTACCAGTCAGGCGCATCCAGTTATTTTGGGTCAGCGCTCGCTTATTCCCGGGTTTGAAGAAAATATTATTGGGATGAAAAAAGGCGACACCAAATCGTTTTCTTTAAAATTACCTAATGATTTTCGTGAAAAGAATCTAGCGGGAAAAAACGCAGAGTTCGAAGTTGAGCTTCGCGATTTAAAGGAAATCGAAAAGCCAGCGCTGGACAAGCCATTTGCTGCAAAATTTGGTCATAGCAGTATAAAAAATTTGCGCCACGCGATTAAAAAAAACGTGGCAGAAGAAAAAAAACAACGGGCGCGCCAGGCGCTTGAAAATGAAGCGCTTGATAAAGCGCTTAAGCTTTTTAAAGCCGATATTCCAGATGGATTAGTTAGCCAAGAAGCGCATCGCCGACTCCATGATATGCAGGCAAACATCACTCGTCAAGGTTTGCAATTTGATAAATACCTTGCATCTATTAAAAAAACACAAGAGGATTTGGAAAATGAATTAAAACCGCAGGCAAAGCAAAGTATTCAGGTGGGGCTACTTTTGGGCGAGGTGGCTAAACGGGAGAAGTTTGATTTGGACGATAAAGAGGTTACTAAAAAAGCGCTGGATTATTTAGTTGAGATAGCGACTAAGTGATAGAATCTAGATTTTGATGTTAGATGCTAGAATAAAACAAGATTTCAAGCTAAGGTTCTAGCATCAAGCGAGTGCCCCCGCCAGAATTTATTTTTAAATTTAACGATTATTATGACCGCAAAAAATATCACTAATCAGCTCCTCATCCCTATGGTGCTGGAGAAAAATCAGTTTGGCGAACGCGCCTATGACATTTATTCCCGTCTTTTAAAAGATCGGATAATTTTTCTAGGCATGCCAGTTGACGAGCAGGTCGCCAATTTGATTATGGCGCAGCTTCTATTTTTGGAAGCGGAAAATCCAGAAAAAGATATCCAGATGTACATCAACTCGCCGGGCGGAATTGTGGTGGCTGGTATGGCGATTTATGATACAATGCAACATATTAAACCTGATATTTCCACGATTTGTATTGGGCAAGCTGCGTCCGCGTCTGCGATTTTGTTGGCAGCCGGCGCCAAAGGAAAAAGGTGCGCTCTTCCCAACTCGCGCGTTTTGATTCATCAAGTAATGGGGGGCGCTGAAGGACAGGCAACTGATGTTGCCATTCAAACCAAGGAAATGATGCGCATTAAAACTCAAGTTAACCAGATTATGGCAAAGCACACTGGTCAGAGGATCGCTAAAATTGAACACGACACTGAACGAGATTTTTTTATGACTGCGCCCGAGGCGAAAAAGTATGGGATTATTGATAAAATTCTGTAAAAGATTTAAGACACAATATGTGGCGGCTAAATAATTTCAAATCCAATATTTTTATATATATCAAAGATGCAAAAAATTATTACTGATTTCCATTTTCATTCTAAATATTCGCGCGCCACTTCGCCTCAAATGGATCTTTCCGGAGTGGCTAAATGGGCAAAAATAAAGGGTGTTGATTTAGTTGGCACAGCGGATTTTACTCATCCTTTGTGGTTTCGCGCGCTGAGCGCGCAGTTAGAAGAAGCAAAAGAAGGATTGTATAAATTAAAAAATCGGGCAACCAGCCCATTTTTCATTTTATCCAGCGAAATCGCTTGCATCTATAAAGACCTTGGCGCTACGCGCCGAATTCATATCATTGTTTTAATGCCCACGCTTGAATCAGTTAAAAAATTCAACGATCGCTTAACGCAAATCGGAAATTTGCATTCAGACGGGCGACCGATTTTGGGAGCGTCAGTTCATGCTATCGCAAAAATCGCGCTTTCCATAGAACCCCGTAGCCTGATAATTCCAGCTCATATTTGGACGCCATGGTTTTCGGTTTATGGCTCCAAGTCTGGCTATAATTCTATTTATGATTGCTTTAAAGAATTAACTCCGCAAATTTTGGCAGTGGAAACTGGCTTGTCAGCTGATCCGTCAATGTGCTGGCGCGTGTCTGAGCTGGATAATTTTGCCATTATATCAAATGGGGATTCGCATTCATTGCCCAATTTAGCCCGCGAAGCCACAGTTTTTGAAATCGCTGATGATGAAAAATTGTCGTATGATTTAATCCGAAAAATGCTCCGAGAAGGAAGCGTCAAATATCGTTTAGATATTTTAAGATCTAGTATTTACAATTTAAAATCTAAATTATCCAGCACGATTGAATTTTTTCCCGAGGAAGGTAAATATCATTGGTCGGGGCATCGCGTATGCCAATACAAAACCGATCATCGTAATCAAGTGATAAATTCCCAAAAACAAAATCCAACATCTAACATCCAAAATCTAAAATCTAATCTCTGCCCTGTTTGCCACAAACCGCTCACGCTCGGCGTAATGTATCGCGTCAATCAGCTCGCCAATCGCCCGCTTGGATTTAAACCGGTTGGCGCTGTTCCCTACAAAACTTTCGTCCAACTACACCAAATAATTTCCGAAAGTATCGGAGTGGGGGAGAAGTCCTTGGCAGTTGGTAAAATTTATCAGCAAATGATTAAAAATTTTGGCTCAGAACTTTTTATTTTAGGAAACTTGTCGCTGTTAGAGCTTAAAAACAAAATTGATGATAAAATTATTAACGGGATAGAAAGGGTCAGGAAAGGCGATATTTATATTGACCCTGGTTTTGACGGCGAATACGGCAAGGTGAAAGTTTTTCAAAAATTTACTTCCGGGCAAAAGCATTTGTTTTAAATTAAACCAAATCTATCCACCTGATTTTAAATTCTAGAATTAAAAAATTTAAATTTTAGCGCAGGCGTGGCAATCTCCCCCCCCGTGTCCTTG
>PFTZ01000046.1 GCA_002789815.1 Candidatus Berkelbacteria bacterium CG_4_9_14_3_um_filter_39_23 | reverse complement strand
ATCGCTAAAAAACTGCCGATTAAAAAAATTGGATTAGTCGGAAAATATCTGGACCACCCCGACGCTTATATTTCAGTTATTGAGGCATTAAAACACAGCGCGCTAGCTAATCAAGTTTCGCTTGAAATTGTTGCCTGTGATTCAGAATGTATTGATCTAGATCTAATAAAAACAATGGACGGAATTTTGGTGCCGGGCGGGTTTGGTATTCGTGGGATTGAAGGGAAAATCAAAGCTATTCAATACGCTCGCGAAAATAATATACCATTTCTCGGGCTCTGCTTAGGGCTTCAATGCGCTACGATTGAATTCGCGCGCCATAAATGCAATTTAAAAAATGCTAACTCCACTGAATTCAACGCAAAAACAGCTTACCCAGTGATTGACTTTTTGCCTGAACAAGTAAAAATCAAGCAAAAAGGCGGAACTATGCGCCTTGGCAAATATCCAGCTAAAATCGCAAAACATACTCAAGTTTTCCAGCTTTACCAACAAACTACTATTTTTGAAAGACATCGCCACCGCTTTGAAGTCAACCCCAAATATCATCAAATACTAAAAAAGAATGGTTTGATTTTTTCGGGAATGTCGCCAGACAAAAAACTGGTTGAATTCATCGAGCTTAAAAACCATCCGTTCTTTATTGCCACCCAAGCCCACCCAGAGTTCAAATCCCGTCCGCATTCTCCGGCGCCTCTTTTTTATGGATTTATTAAAGCAATAAAATAGTGTTAGAACTTTAATTTAACCAATTTAGAAATTTCAATAATCATAAACCCCGCAACACAAGCGCCGATAATTACGCCAAAGTCCCACAATGAAAGCTCGACTGTGCCGAAAAATTCCCTCACCCCAGGCGCGATAGTCATAAACTGCAAGACCACGGAAAAAATAACCGCGATATTTAATTTAACGTTATTAAAAATGTTCTCTTTCCAAAACGGCTTGGCTGAACGAACCGAAAAAACAACCATTAGCTGAAAAAATACTGAAATAAAAAAGACGAATGTTCTGGCAGTATCAATTCCGTTTGATAATTTCTCAATAAAGATAATCAGCTGAATTCCAAACGATACCATAGCAATAAATGCCGCGCGCCTGATGACCGGAGGAGGCAAAAAGCCAGCATCTTTTTTGTCAATATCAGTGTTAAGATTTTCCTTTGGATCCTCAAAAGATAGCGCCAAAGCGACAAAAGTGTCAATAACCATATTGATCCACAAGATTTGCACAGCTAAAAATGGCGCTGGCAATCCGCCGGACAAAAATAAACCTGCAGTAAAAACCGCTGCCACTAAAAATAATTCGTCAAAATTACTCGCTAAAAAGAAAGTGATAGATTTTTTTATGTTAGCCAAGATATTGCGACCATACCCCACTGATTTGACTATGGTGGCAAAAGAATCGTCCAGTAGAATCAGATCAGCCACTTCTTTGGCAACATCTGTTCCTCGCCTGCCCATCGCAATGCCAACTTCGGCTTGGCGAAGAGCTGGAGCGTCATTCACGCCATCGCCTGTTACCGCCACCACCTTTCCTCTTTCTTGCAACGCTTGAATAATTTGCAATTTTTGCTCGGGCGTAATGCGGGCGAAAAGTTTAACCACCTCAACTTTATTTTCCAGCCCTCTCTGAGACATTTTCTGGATTTGTGAACCAACTAAAATCTCGTGATCTTCAATGGCGATGCCTAACTGATTTGCCACTGTTCGCGCGGTATGCGAATAATCGCCAGTAATTATTTTAATTTGCACCCCGCTTTGCCCAACTTGTTGGAACGCTTCCTTTACACCCTCGCGAACAGGATCAATCATCGTCACAAACCCTTGAAAAATCAAATCATTTATATCTTGATGGCGCAAGAGTTTTAATTGGGTTTTCTTTTTTGCCATTGCCAATAGCCGATACCCTTGATTTCCAAGTTGAGTAGCGTAATTTATAACTTTTTGCTTAACTTTCAGGTCTAAATTACTTTTTTCCAATAAAAGCTCAAAAGCGCCGGTCACAAAAATCTCCTGCTTGTCAGTTAAAACAGCGCGATATTTATAGCTTGGATCAAACATAATTTCGTCTGCCCGAATATTTTGTTCTCTAATTTTTTGGAAATTTATATTTGCCTTAAGCCCAGCAACCAGCACTGCTGCTTCGATTGGGTCGCCAGTAATAGTAAATTCTGTGGGACTTTTTGGCTGGGACAATAAACTAGCATCATTACCAACGCACCCGGTATTTATCAAGTCATAAAACAAAGGGTCGCTTATCATACGTGGTTTTTGCTTAATATCATAACCCGCGCCCGGAAAATCTAGATAAAATAGCTTTTCTCCATTTAGCCAAACCGCTTTATTGACTGTCATCTCGTTTTTTGTCAAAGTACCAGTTTTATCAGTGGCAATCACATCAATATCACCCAATGTTTCCACCACTGATAATCTTTTTACAATGCTTTTTGATTGCGCCATTTTTGAAACTCCAACCGCCAAGGTTAGCACGATAATAGTGGGCAAACTTTCTGGCACGGCTGAAACCAAAAGCGCGATAACAAAAGTTAATAATTCTCCAACCGGCATATCGTGGCGGATGAAACCTAAAATAAAAATCATCACGCCAATAATACTAACGATGACTAACAATAGCTTGGCTAACTGATTCATTTTCTTTTCAAGTGGGGTCTGCACTGCGCGACTGGTTTCAACAAGATTGGCAATTTTACCAAATTCTGTACTGTTTGATACAGCTACCACCACACCCTGACCCTTGCCGATTAAAACATTGGTGGTGGCAAATGCCATATTGGTTTGGTCAGCCACTAATCGCGGACTAATCATCTGCTCGATATTTTTAATGGCTGGAACTGATTCGCCAGTTAACACTGATTCGTCAATCTGTAGCCCAGAATTGGCAATTAAGCGAATATCAGCCGGCACTTTGTCTCCAGCTTGAATTAGAATAACATCTCCTATGACTAATTCTTCAATCGAAATTTTAACCAATTGCCTATCTCTAAAACAATAAATATAACTGGTAAAACTTTTTTCTAGCTTTTCTTTGGCTTTCTCGACTTTATACTCCTCTAAAAAACCCACCATAATGTTAGCTACAATTACCATAATTAAAATCGCCAGCTGTTGGTACTCTCTCAAAGAAAAAGACACGATAGAGGCAAAAAATAGTAAAATAAAAAAAATATTTTTAAACTGCCGAATAAAAATTTTAACATTAGGATGAGTATCTTTATGCCTCAAAACATTGCGACCGTATTGCGTGAGTCGCCTTTTGGCTTCGAGCGAGGTAATGCCTTGTCTTGTGGTTCTCAACGCTCCTAAAACTTGCTCTGCGCTTTGCAGATAAAAATCCATTCCCCTCCCAGTGGAGATTATTCACTTAGCGAAGCAGCACTTGCATTCTCGGTGTTATCGGGCAATTTGCCCACCAAAAATCGCGCTGGCCAAGCTTTGTATTTTGATTTAAATGTTTGATTATTTATTTCCTTCCCATCTTTATCAAAAACTTTATAATACACCACCGAAGACGCGCCTTTGTGAGCTTTTTCAATTTGCTTGGTTTCGCCAGACGTTAATGTGTCGGTTACAGTGTAAATCGGATTAGGAGGATCAATATATCCCGAAGTAAATGGACCCTCAAGTTTGGCAACGCGCCCATCCTTGGTGCCATACAACTCAAAAGTTAAATTATTTTCCTCCACATAACCTTGAACTAAAATATATCCCGGGGTATTGTTTTTAAACTTTAAATCTGGTTTGGGCAAATACACTGTGGCGTCAAGCCCAACCGGTGGCTCATAATACGACACCCGATACGAATGGTTTTGCCTTTCAATAATAGGAAGTCCAGCTTCAAGCGCGGCGCGAAATAAAGTGGTTGAAACTTGGCACAGCCCACCGCCATATTCGGGGACAGTCCGATTTTCTTTGATCACTAATTCTGGCAAATATCCACTTTTATCGTTCACTTCACCTAGCCGCGTCACTACTGAAAATTCCGTATTTGGCTCAATTAAAAAACCAGAAAGTTGCGCTGCCCCATTTTTGATATTGTGAATGCGATTAGCTGGACTCTTTGCAAATGAAGTAGTTGATTTTCCAATAATCTCATTGAGTCCGAGTTGGTTAATCTTGGCATCTGATATTTCTGGCTCAACTTCTGCTACCGGCAATTCGATGGTTTGGGTTTTGGCGTTGAGCAAAGCGTCTTCTATCATCGATAACGCTTTTTCAGTATCTAATTTTTTTCCCTTTTGCGCCGGATTGAAAACCGACACCTTATTCTCTCTAAAAACTAACTTGGCATTCACTGAATCTTGGTCAATAGTGCCAGCCAAAGTTACAAGATAAGCTTTAACTTTTTCTTGATTCAGACTTACTTCCAGCACATATCCGCGATTATCAGTGCGCGCACTGGAAGCAAATAAATCCAGCCACTCGTAAATCTGCTCTTTGGAAACCTGATATTTATTTTCTTTATTAACCAGCTCAATATCATTTTTGATTAGATATTCAAGTTTATTTTTGGCGTTGGAAAGCCCTTCTCGATAAACTTTTGGAGTGATAATACCAATGGGTAATGGTATTGCTTCGCTGGAAAAAGTATTAATTTGCCGAGCGATCAGACCGCTAATTTTTTCTTTATTTAACCTTACCCCCTCTTCGGCATCTTGCTCGGTAATCGTTCCATCTTGTACAATCAGTGTCGCGTCTTTTTCGATTTTATCAATTTCCTGCGCGATACTTTCAATTTTTTTATCTAGCTCCGCCTGATTGATGGTATAAGCCACTGCCACATTGCTCGGCTTAACTAACAGGGTAAACTGCTCGATAAAACTCTGGATAATTGAATCGTCTCTCCCCCAATCCAGCGCCTGTGTGGCAGTTTGCGATCCGTTAACATTCAGCCCAATATCAACTTTGTCAATACTCCAACTTTTAACCCCATTGGTAAAAATAATTTTCGGACCAATGTGGCTGACATTAGTTTCAACGACTTTTTTCACTTCGTTAAAAGTCTTCCCTCCCAGATACTCATTACCCAGATAAACTCGTGGCAGAACACGGTTAGCGTAAGCATAATTGGTTATGCCAAGCAGTAGTGATCCCAAAGCGATAATAGCAATCAATGTAAACCCAATGATAGCGCAAATTTTTTTAATAATTTTTTTCATAAATTAGTTGTTAAATCAATGCTTTGCGTTTTTACTGCGCTCGTTTGGAAAATCAAACTGCTGTTTGTTTTTCACTCTACTGCTTGTAAGTAAAATTTAAAATTGGGTTTAGTGTGTAAATTTTGCAAATTATAATCAGTCGAAATCCAGGGATTATAACCCAATTTTGATACTTTAAAATGATATTTACCCGGAGAAAGCAAGAAATGGTAACGCCCTATTTTGTCTGTTACATATGTTTGGATCGGTTTTTCTTGTCCGAATTTAAACACTCTCACAATCGCCATTTTCAGTGGCGCGCCACTAATACTGTCCAGCACCTTGCCAAACGGGCGAGGCACAAGATATAAAATAATTTCAATCACCCACAAGAAAATATATAAACCAAAAATTATATATGTTGTCAACCCTGGATAAACGATCAGATTATAAACTGACATAATTGAGCCCAGCACAAGGACTGGAATTCTAATAGCGTCAAACACCTTCGCCAAAGCAAAAACAAATGCCAGCAATTTAAGCATCGCTACATTTGTTTCCAGCTCAACTGGTTTTAAATAAATTTTTTGATTGATGGGTAATTTATTTATATCAAAGATGTTAAAACTTTGGCTAACGAACTGGCGAAAACCTGTTTTTTGAGTTGAAATAAAATATTGACCGGGCTCAGAAATTAGAAACCAAAACCTGCCGGCAGGATCAGTTATGGCAGTTTTTACCACTTTACCAAATTGCTCTTTGTGTAATTCAACTAATGCTTTCCCAACTGGCTTATTGCTGTGCTCGCTCAATATCGTGCCCCATGAAGTTCTCTTCCGACGAAGCCAGCTGCCGGTAAAAAATAAATTCATTTTTGTTGGCAACAATTTGGAAAAATTGATTATTTTATCAATTAGCATAAAGCCCGCCGAATTGCTGGCGCTGAGCGCATTAGCTAAAACCATCAATATCATTGTAGGAATTGTAACAATACTGCTGGCAATTGAAAAAGGATAATTAGCTTGCCTGGCAACAATTAAAGGGTTGCGAATGGTAAAAACAATTTGCTCTGTATGCAAAATTTCGCCTGATGAATCAGCCAAATTTACCTTAATCGTGATTTGCTTATCAACAACGACAAACGGTAATAAACTCTCCCAATTCGCCAGTGTATAGATATTTTTTACCAATGGATTAGTTAAATCTGTGCTGGCTTTGTATCCAAAATCAGCTGGCGGCGTGCGATTAAAACTATTTTCCAAAGGGTTAAAAAATGGCAAATTTCGGTACTCTTTGCGGTAATTTCCATCGTCTGAAATGTCAATATCAAAATGGTCGCCCTTGACAAGGTCCTGTGAATTAACTGGTGGCTGGGTCCACACCAGCTCCAAATCGTCTCCCCGGTTATACACACTCCCATCGCTTGGGTTTAAAATATCAAAACCTCCCAAGTTGCTTAGGTCAAAAGTAAAATCAACATCACTCACCGGCACTGGACAATTGCTCGGGTTGTTATATTGGCTTAAATCGTATTCCGCCCAAAGATGATAGGTAGTTGGCGATACTCCTTGGTTAGTGTCAATGTAGCTAGTTGAATTTTTATCCAAAACCCAAACTGACCCCTGATCGCGAGACAAATAAATTGTTTTCAAAGGAAAATCGGGCACACTCCAGGCTAAATCAATACTTTTAAATTGAATATTATCCAAATACGAACCATTTACCCCCTGCGCTGTGTCGCCGACAATATTCAAAACTGGCTTCGCCAAAGTAAGGGCGGGAAGCGTGGGACATAACGGATCAATAGTTTCACTCACTGTTGCCTGCCCGCAAGTAGTTTCACTACTGGCATTTTGATACTGTGCTCGTAATTCATAATCAGCTGCGCCACCGTCAGTATCAAAAAAATAATTTGTCGCGCTATCTAAAACAGCAATTTGCGTGAAAACCTCTGACACCTTTTTATATAACAGATTTTTATAGATCTGGCTTCCTGCTGTCCAAGTAAGATAATTTTTTTCTCTGGTTGTTTTTTTAGCGGTAAAACCAGTTTGGCAAGAAGCAATTTGGCTGGTAGAAATCTGATTGCAACCGGAAGAAGTATTCCCATCTGTATCCACTGATACAATTGTATAATAATATCTGGTTGCCGGATTGATATCTTCAGCGAAACTATTTATTGCGCTACTGCCAGATGTATAGACCAGATCGCCTGTTTGCCCGCTTGCCTGTGAACGATAAATTACCACATGGCTAAAATCGCTATTTGTCGCGTTAGTCCAATTGAGTGTGGCTCTTGTGCCAGAAATTGATAATGTGGCGCCAGAAGGACAATTCGGTCGACCAGTAGGAGTGTTAGAAATTTGGCTACATAAAACCGCCTCACCAGAGCTATTGTAAGCGACAACCGTGTAATAATAGGTTGTTTCATTAGTGAGCCCGCTATCGTGGTAAATTTTTATTGAAATATCAGTAATGTTGGCAACCTCACTGCCTTGGGTTCCTGATACTACTGAACGATAAATTTTATATCCGGTGTACAAGCTGCCACTAACCGGCGCGTCCCAAGATAAATCGATTGCCTTATCTCCTGCTTGCGAGCTCAAATTAGCTGGACAGTTTGGGACTGCCACAGCTACTATAGCGGTAGCAACCGGAGTAGCAGAAACTTGATTATATCCGCTCGATTCTTCTCCTGTGCCAGAATTTTTTGCGTTAACCGTGTAATAATAAGTGGTGCCATTGGTAAGCGAAGTGTCGGTATAAGAAGCTGGATAGGACGAAATTGTGGCAGTGCCAATTTGGCTACCTGTTTCTCCACTGACTGTTGACCGATAAATCCAAAACAAACCAGTATCATTGCTGACTGGTTGCCCCCAACTCAAAACTACTTGCGCATCCCCGGCAGTGGCAGTGATACTGGTGGGGCAACTAGGCGTTGTGTCAGGCACAGCATCAGCATCAGTAATAAATGTGCCTTCGCTTGACCAATTGCTCCAAGCTAAATGATTATCTTGATATCTTACCCTCCAATAATAAGTAGTTGAAGCTGTTAGATTTGAAGCTGAAACAAGATAGGTTGTTTTGTTAGTCGTGTCTGTGCCAGAATCAACGGTCGGACTAGTATAGACGCCCGATGCGGTAGTCACTTGCCACTGAGAAGCCCGATGCGTATCATCTGCGTCAGAATCTGAAAAAGCAGAACTAGTTAATGTAACATCGGCTACCGCGCTTGTTTGGGCTACTTTGAAAAAATTAAATCCAAAAATAGTGATAATACTTATTGCTATTATCAAAAAATAGCGCATCTGTTTTGAAAAATTATCTTTCAATTGGTATTCCAAAGTAATTTCCTCCTTATAGATTGCGTAAACAAAACGAGAACCAACTTAATTTTATTATACCAAAATTATTGCAAAAAAAGAATAGACCCGCTGTGGGTTAGCCTACTTTTTGAAGTACAAAAAAACTGGCGATGACCTACTTTCGCAACCCCTTGCGAGGTAACTATCATTGGCGCAAAACAGCTTAACTTTTATCCGCCGAAGAGGCGAAGCCGTGTTCGGAATGGGAACGGGTGTTTCCTGTTCGCTAAAATCACCAGAAGAAAATTTTTATACGCAACCAACCAAAAACTTAGATACAAAAATTTCGCTTCTTGCGATTTAATCAAAATGCCGAAATTGTCAACAAAAATCAAAGTAAGTTTTACCTTGAATTATAAAAATTCAAAGTTGTAATAAAAAATCTTCGATCGATTAGTATCAGACGGCTGAATCCCTTACGGGACTTAGACCGCTAACCTATCAACCCCATCGTCTTTGGGGGATCTCAAACAAAACCTAATCTTGGGCATGGCTTCCCGCTTATATGCTTTCAGCGGTTATCCATACAAGCATAGCTACCCAGCGATGCGCCTGATGGCACAACTGGTACACCAGAGGCTTGTTCCTCCTGGTCCTCTCGTACTAAGGAGAATTTCCCTCAAGTTTTGATCGCCCACGGCAGATTAAGACCGAACTGTCTTGCGACGTTCTGAACCCAGCTCGCGTAACGCTTTAATTGGCGAACAGCCAAACCCTTGGGAGCTGCTCCACCCCCAGGATGCGTTGAGCCGACATCGAGGTGCCAAACCGCGCCGTCTATGTGAGCTATTGGGCGCGATCAGCCTGTTATCCCCGGGGTAGCTTTTATCCGTTGAGCTCTATCTCTGTCATTCAAAGATAGAGGATCACTAAGTCCTGCTTTCGCAGCTGCTCGACTTGTAGGTCTTGCAGTCAAGCTGGCATTTGCCTTTACACTATCATCCCGATTTCCATACGGGACTAGCCAACCTTTGAGCGACTCCGTTACTCTTTAGGAGTCATCCGCCCCAGATAAACTACCTGCCAAACACTGTCTCCTCGTTTTAACGAGGGTTAGATTTGCTACGCTACAAGGGTGGTCTTTCATTGTTGAATACGTATAGCACAAGTGCTACACACACCCTCCCACCTATGACTAAACATTTAGCAAAGCAAACCAATGCCAAGCTGTAGTGAAGCTCCACGGGGTCTTTTCGTCTTGCCGCGGGTAACCGGCATCTTTACCGGCAGTGTAATTTCACCGAGCCTCTCGTTGAGACAGTTTCCAGACCGTTATGCCATTCGTGCGGGACGTAACTTACACGCCAAGGAATTTCGCTACCATAGAACGGTTCATTTATGTTAGCTTTATGTCTCCATAAAGATCGGACTATATCATATCGCCTTATTGGCGATTCTGGCGTATAGTCTCTGGGGATTTTTCATAATTTAAATTATCCTTTTCATATTTTCGTTTTCTACCTTTACCTTTGTTTAGAATTTCTCTGGGGTCAATAATCTTATTGAATCCTTCTTCACTCAGATGAATCCCTGTGTCCATTAACCTAATTATTTCCTTAAATATTGAAAAGTTTCTTTTTTGATTTGGAGATAAAAAATTAAATTTATTAAAAAATGGGATAATGATACCACTTAGCATTTTGTGATTCACTATTCGTATGCATACAATCCATCTGCTCTCCGCTTAATATACCCACATTTAAATGATGTTTAAATAAGGCAAGAATTGCTCTGTTTTTCTGTGAAATATTAAAGCTTGGGCATATTTGCCAATGCATTGTATAATCAGGCTTTTTTCTAAGTGAAACATTAAAACTACCTTCACCATCAACAAATTCCGCAAAATACCATCCGATTCTCTCGGGAATTTTTTGAATATTATTATCCATTTTTCTCCTTTTATGAAATCTTTCCTGCTGATTGTCTCTATTTATTGGATTGTTAGGTTTAGATAATTTTCTAATCCTACCAATAACCTGACAAGAGTTTCCAGCATTTGGCCAGATTTTATAACTACTAACCGTTATTTAATAGTTACCGCTGCCGTTCACTGGGGCTTAGATTCAAAGCTCAACCGTGCGTAGCACGGTATCACTAATCCTCGTGACCTTCCAGCACTGGGCAGGCATCACCCCATATACATCCCCTTGCGGGTTAGCATGGAGCTATGTTTTTGATAAACAGTCGCCCGGAAAACGTTCGCTGCGGCCCGCCGAAGAGGCGGGCAGTCCTTATTCCGAAGTTACGGACGTTTTTTTGCCGAGTTCCTTAACGAGAGTTTGCTCGATCACCTTAGTATTCTCAACCCGTCTACCTGCGTCGGTTTGCGGTACGGATGCCATAAATTTAGCAAGATATTACTTTTCTAGTCACTCTCTCCCCATTTTATTACATAGTCATAGCAATAAAATAGCTTAAAAATGCGTCATAATATCTTAAAAATATGGCAGGGCAGGAATATCAACCTGCTGTGCATCGCTTTCGCAAGCTTAGCTCCCGCCTAACCCCCCGTCGATTATCGTTGCGGGGGAAACCTTAGACTTTTGGTGGCCCGGTTTCTCGCCGGGCTAATTCGTTACTCATGCCAACATTCGCACTTCTTTAAACTCCACCCCACTTCACAGTGAAGCTTCGCTGCTTAAAGAACGCTCCTCTACCACGCCACTGCTATGCAATGGAAATTCCAAATTTCAAGAAACAATAACCAAACAAATCCTAAATTCTAAAGTAAAAAATATTTATATGCTTCAGTCATTTTGAATTTTGGTAATTACACGACTTACGTATTATGTCGTTGCGAGCCAACAGGCGTGGCAATCTCATATAATTTTGCCAGATTACTTTGTTTCCGCCAGCTGGCGGAGCCTTGCAATGACAACGCGGAAAGATATTTACGTAAGTCGTGTAATTAGATATTTGTTTGTTATTTATATGTTGTTATTTGATGCTTCCAATGCGTAGCAATGGCATCCGCATCTTCGGTAAAGATTTTAGCCCCGTTGAATTTTCGGCGCAATCTACCTCTCTTCCCGCCAAAGGCGGGTTGAGAAAAATCGAATAGTGAGCTGTTACGCTTTCTTTAAAGGATGGCTGCTTCTAAGCCAACCTCCTATTTGTCTGTGGTAGACTACTTCCTTTCCCACTTAAATCTTATTTTGGGACCTTAGATTGCGATCTGGGCTGTTTCCCTTTTGTACCATGAAGCTTAGCCCTCACGTACTGACTGCTCCACTCTTTGAGTCCTGCTATTCGGAGTTTGACTCGTGCCAACGAATTTCTCCGCCGTACACGAACCAGTGCTCTACCTGCAGGGTTGCAGTGGAACGCTATACCTAAATATATTTCGAGGAGAACCAGCTATCTCCGGGTTCGATAGGCATTTTACCACTATCCACAATTCATCACCCAGTTTTGCAACGCTGGTGTGTTCGGCCCTCCCTACCGCCTTTCGGCGAAGTTCAGCCTGACCATGGATAGATCACCCGGTTTCGGGTCTGCCACATTTTACTAATCGCGCTATTAACACTCGGTTTCCCTACGCCTCAGCCTTAAAAAAGCTTGAGCTCGCAAAATATGACAACTCGTTGGCTCATTCTGCAAAAGGCACGCCGTGACACGCTTCGCCTAAGCAAAACGCGCTCCGACTCCTTGTCAGTGTATGGTTTCAGGTACTATTTCACTCCCCGGCTAGGGGTACTTTTCACCTTTCCCTCGCGGTACTAGTTCACTATCGGTCAAAAAACATATTTAGTCTTGGATAATGATCCACCCATCTTCCTGCCAGATTTCACGTGTCTGACAGTACTTGCCACCCCAATAAAAATCAGGGATCGGATTAACTTAAATTGAAACAATTTTCGCTTACGGGACTATCACCCGCTTTGGTTATCCTTTCCAGGTTTATTCTGCTAATAATTTCAATCGTCGTTAATACTAGACTTTTCCTCTTTCGCTCGCCGCTACTTAAGGAATCACAATGCTTCGCAATCTCAAAATTCAAATCTCAAATCTCAAAAATTGAAATTTAACATTTTGAAGTCGAGACGCGAAACACTATCCCGAAAACGGGATTATTGTTTTATTTTCCTCCGCTTACTAAGATGTTTCAGTTCAGCGGGTACCCAATCGTACTACGCACTCAAAATCAAAATTTAAAATTTTACATTGTCTACCCCGTAAAATTGCGAAGTAATTTGTTCGGGGTCACTTTGAGATTTGCCTGCCCTTTAGCGATAGCTTTCGGGAAGGTTTAAATTTTGAGATTGGGTGCGAAGCACGATCAACTGCGGTTTACGCAGTTAGGTTGCCCTATTCGGACATCTTCGGATCAAAGCTTGTTTGCCAGCTACCCGAAGCTTATCGCAGGCTACTACGTCCTTCATCGGTGTTTTTTGCCAAGGCATCCACCATACACTTTTGGTGATCTCTTATTACACTTACTTTGATTGTTGTTGACAATCAAACCGTATTGTTAAAGTACTTTTACCTCGCCTGAATAATACACAAATTGACGAGAAAAAAACCGCATTAAGCGGTTGATGACAATCTGAAAAACGAAACTCAAACTGCTATCAAGCGCTTACCCCCTTTCTGATTTTTACTTCTACTTTTCTCTCTACCATTAAATGTATTGTATCAAATTATACAATTGCTTGTCAAGTAAGAAAAAAATTACCAAGCAAACCTTCTTGCTACTGGTATAACCTTGCGAGACATACTCTATTTTGTAATACAAAAATTGCTAGCTTTATAGCCCTTAATTTCTCCCCTCCTTGTGAGGAAGCTGAATAGCAAACTATTTGCTGTGGATTTCGACTTCTTTTTTAAACTTCTCTAGAGAATCTTTAGCGAACGCTTGTCCGCCAAGACCAAAAGCTAATCCGCCAGCAATAGCAATCATTGCAACAAACCCAGTGAATAAGGTCTGTAAAAAAACAGTCGCAATGCCCATTTGAGACAGCGCTGCTAATATCGTAAAAACCAAAATCGCATATTTGGTAGCTGAAGCTGCCAAATCTGCAAAATTTAGTTGAGCGGCAGTCACCGCCCCTTTAATAACATTCGCCATAAAATGAGCGAAAATTACTCCCACAACCAAAGTAACTGCTGCGCCAACAACACTTGGTACATAGCCTAAAATATCATTGATAAAGCCGGCAATCTGTGGCATTTGCAATGTGTCAGCCGCTGCCATCACCGCTACCAGAATAACAATCCATTTTACTACTGAACCAATAACGCCCGATGTATCTTTCTTGGTATCAGCTTTTTTAATAATATCCTCTATCTTGGCTCTTTCAAATACTGTTTGCAGACCAGTTGCGCGCAAGATATTTTCCACAGCCCACTCAAGGAGCGCTGCCAGCACCCAACCTAAAATTAGAATTAAGGTTGCGCCAAAGATATTAGGAATAAAATCAACCACTCTGGTGACGATTACTTGTAAAGCATCTTGAATTGAGGTTGTCCAATTTGATAATGAATCCATAATTATTTTTCCTTTTATTATTTAAAAACAATAAATAGCTCGACCAACTACTTTTTGGAACTGTTGTTAGGTGCCATTTTTACTGCAAATTGCTACAAAAACGCGCTCAACAACAACTCCTATTTCTATTTTAAAAATCCCTGATGCTTTTGTCAAGGATGTATATTTTTGGACCCGAGAGGAATCGAACCCCCAACCTCTTCATTGCAAATGAAGCGTTCTACCATTGAACTACGAGCCCATGATAAAATATTATTTCAAATAGCCCCAATCAAGTGGGCAAAACCAAGTATAATGATAATCAAAGCCATTAGCTGGTAAACCGCAAATGTCATACCAGCGCCGAATTTATTTTCAACCCACTGACTTTTGCCAACGGTTTTAACCACCCAATAATTATACCGAAGACCGAGGTAGCCCAAAACCAAAGAAGCAATAAAAATTAAAATTCTTGTGAACATTTGGAATTATTATAGCTCAATCAGCCAAAAAATCAATCCGATAATTACAACTTGGACGACAAGAAGCGCCATGGCATTTTTTCTCAGGATTTCCTTTTTGACAAAATGAAGTGAATTGTGAAATTTGCCAATCTGTTTGCCAATTCTTGTTTGGTGAATTTTCCTTTGCCAAAATGGCACATTGTCAATCAAATCAACTGACGCGCCACCTAAAGCGCCAGCGATAAATGGAAGCGATAAACTTTGCGGGAGCAACACGATTAGTAATCCGAGTGTTGCTAATAAATCCACCGCGACAAAAGCCCATATTTTTTTGTCCCAAATATTTTCGCCACTTTCCTTGGTGACATCACTCCATATTCCCGGATCAAAATGCGGAATAGCGTCCAGCGCAAAATGAGATACTGCGCCTAATGCAAAACCAAGTGGCGCATTGCCCACCGCTTGTCCGATCGCTCCCCCGATTAAAATATGGGTAGTTAAAAGCATTGCTTCAAATTTTATCGGAAAACTGATATCTGGTTTCTATCCTCTGGACCATATTATTGCATTTTTTCCCCAAAATTGCTAGAATTATACTTAGATGCTAGATTCTTGATTTTTTAGAATATTGCGCAACTTACGCAAATATCATTCCACCCCCTTGTCATCCTCAACCGAAAGCGAAGCGCTTCGGATTGGGGATACAGCCCTGTCTGGATTCCCGTTTTCACGGGAATGACAGGCGAAGATACGGGAATAAAAAGACGAGTAGAAAATAACAACAAGCACAATTTGAGATTATAATGGGCGCGTAGCTCAGTTGGTTAGAGCACTTCACTGATAATGAAGAGGTCGATGGTCCGAGTCCATCCGCGCCCACCAAAATCTGACTTCCGAAAAATTGAAGATGGCAAAAATCAAAATCCAACATTAGACACACTTAATAAACTTGCAAAAGCCCTTGAAGTTAGCGTTGATAATTTAATAAAATGGATTTTATGGATTATTTAAACAAATTATTTTTTAAAGACGCAAGAAAAATGACAGAATTGCCAGACAATTCTGTCCAATTGGTCGTTACTAGTCCGCCATATTTCAATATAAAAGATTATTCCCTTGACGGTTATCAAAAAGATAAAAGGTCAGAAAAAATTCGTGGACAAATTGGCGACATTGCGGATTATAAAAAATATGTTAATGAAATGTTGCAGGTTTGGAAAGAATGCGAAAGAGTATTAAAGCCAAATGGAAAATTAGTCGTCAACACTCCACTAATGCCAATGTTCAAAAAGGTTTTAGACACACATTTTAATCGCCACATATTTGACATTAACAGCGATATTGAACACTCAATATTGAACGGCACGGGACTATTCCTGCTTGATGTATTTATTTGGAACAGAACAAATCCGAGTAAAAAATTGATGTTTGGTAGTTATCCTTACCCAAGAAATTTTTATGCTCAAAATACAATTGAATTTATTACTGTTTATGTAAAAGATGGACCTTCCGAAAATAATTTGCCAAAAGATATAAAAGAAAAAAGCAAATTGACTGAAAAAGAATGGGTAGAATTTACAAAACAAATTTGGAACATACCAATTCCGGGGAAAGGCGATTTGGCCTTTGGCGAGCATTCGGCAATAATGCCCGAAGAAATCGTTAGGCGTTGTGTTAGATTATTTACATATGTCGGCGATACGGTTTTGGACCCCTTTGCTGGTTCTGGCACAACATTAAAAATTGCCAAAGAATTAAAAAGAAATTATGTCGGTTATGAAATATCAAAAAGTTACGAAAGAGTAATGAATTTAAAACTCAAATCTTTATTTTAAGTTATGAAAAAAATAAACGAAATTTACAATTTAGATTGCCTTGAGTTTTTAAATAAAATTGATGATAAATCAATAAATCTCGCCGTTATTGATCCGCCATATAATTTGAATAAGGCAAAATGGGATAGTTTTGAGAGCGAAAAAGATTTTTTTGATTTTACATTTCACTGGATTGACGCTTTAATCCCTAAATTAAAATCAAACGGCAGTTTGTATATTTTTAACACCCCCTACAATTCGGCTTTTATTCTTTTTTATTTAGTGACGAAAGGGTTATTTTTTCAAAATTGGATAACTTGGGATAAAAGAGACGGATTGGGCGGGGCAAAACAAAAATTCAGCAACGGGCAAGAATCAATTTTGTTTTTTACCAAGGGCGAAAATCATATTTTTAATTATGACGATGTTCGTGTACCCTATGAATCAACTGATAGAATTGAACACGCAAAGATAAAAGGGATTTTAAAAGACGGCAAAAGGTGGTTTCCTAATCCGAAAGGCAGGCTTTGCGGTGAAGTATGGCATATCACAAGCGAGAGGCATAAAAATAAAATCAACGGCAAAACTCCTAAAATGTCTCATATTACACCTAAACCACTAGAATTAGTGGAAAGAATTATAAAAGCAAGTTCAAATGTCGGCGATCTTGTTTTAGATTGTTTTGTCGGAAGCGGCATAACTGCTGTAGCCGCAAAAAAATTAAAAAGAAATTTTATTTGTTCCGACAATAATAAAAACTATGTTAAATTAGCAAAAAGAAACTTGATTAAATATGGCAATAAATAATATAAATTCAGGAAATAAAGCTCTAGAATTTATTGATTCTAGAACAAGAAACGAGAAGTATCGTGGCTCTCCTTCTTCGGAACATAATCGTTATGTGATGACGCAAATCATTGATATTTTAATATTGCTGGATAAATACGCCCCGAATCAAAATTTGATGACAATTCGGACGACCGACATTTCCAAGAGACCAGAAAATTATTCCGAAGAGTTTTTATATGCTCAATTTTGTAATGAAGCTAAACAAAAAGCAGGTATAGGCACTCAAGACGCAATGCGAAAAAATTTGTTTGTTGATCTTCACAGAATGGGATTGATTGAACGATATGACAAGAAAAAAGAACCAACGGATTCTTTTTCTAGGCAAAATGTTAAATATGTTTCAATAAGTAATCAGGGCTTGAAGTTAATCAAGGCAAAAACTATTCTGGACAAATATTTTATCTTTTCTAAAGGAATAGATAGTTTGCTCGGCGGATACATTGATATTATTTTAGATATTTTAAGAGATAAAGAATACGATATAGATAAAATCAGTATTTATGAGTATATGTTTTTTGTTTCTGCCATTGGCACAGAATCTAGTTTTAATATCAATACGGATAAAGCAGTTGAACTTATCAAGGAATACAGAAATTTAACTCCAACACAAAGAAGATCTGTTATAGAAATATAAAAAGTGGAATTAAAACCAAAAAATTTTTCTGGATCAAAACCTAGTAAAAGAGATTTTCATAACTGGCACAACAAAATCGTCCAAGTATATTATCTTTTAAATCAGACAGTATATTTTGAAGTGCGAGGCGAACAATTAGTATTAAAAGAGGGGCAAAATAGTTTTAGCGAGACAACAACGAGGTTGGACAGGTCGTTAAACGAAAAATATCAGTATTTTGTAAAACAAACGGTCGTAAAAACCCTTGGTTTTGAGCTTCATCATGTTGTCCCGCTTGCGTGGTCAGAAAACATTCATCATTTCAAAATGTTAGACAAATGGGAAAATATGGTTTATATTGACGCTTTCAGCCATGCAAAAATCACTCAAAATAAAAATAGAAATGTTGTTTTGGAAGTTGTAAAAGATGATATAACTTTAACCGACCATTCCGATAGCGAAGTTTATTTAAAATACAAAGAAAATATTTTGTATAAACCGACGAATAAAGATACAATGCGAGATTATAATAACGAATTGCTTAATACGGTAAAATAGATTTAGGCGGCGCGCCAGTTTCACTGGCACGAAATTTGGCGACGGAAAAGCGAGGGCGAGCAAAAATTTCTTCCCTCCAACCCCCTTTTAACCGTCTGTAGTTTTACGGAGAAGGGTCTTTTTGCCCGCACGAGCAGAATTCAAAACACACCACCAAGGTTCAGATACCAGATATCGGATTTCGGAGGTCAGATAATTTTATTATGAAAACAATTTTAACCAGTATAATTGCCAGTTTCGTTCTCTTGCCTTTTGTGCGGTATTATTATTACATCAACCAGTTTGACGAGCTTGTAAAAGGCGAGAAACAATTTTTGTACTCCACTGCTTGGGGCTCAGTCGTTCTATATCTGATAATTTTTTTAGTGGTTTTGCTAACATTAACCATCGTCAACTGGGCAAAACAAAGATCTTGAAATTGCCCCTTATTTTTAATTTTACATTGCCATTTTGAAAATTGATTATTGGAAATTGAAAATTCAAAAACCGCCTTATCGGCGGTTTTTGTTATATCCTAATGTGGTTGTAATACGACGCAGTAATAAATCTCTTGCGAGATTCCGACCTTCCCAACAACTTTATGTTGGGATTAAAATTCTCCCTAGAAAGGAGGTGATCCATCCGCAGATTCCCCTACGGATACCTTGTTACGACTTAGCGCTCCTTACCAACCTAACCTTCTCCCAACAAAGTCGGGATTCGGGTCCTGCTGACTCGGCTCGCTTGACGGGCGGTGTGTGCAAGACTCGAGAACGTATTCACCGTAGTGTGGCTGACCTACGGTTACTAGCGATTCCGGCTTCATGAAGGCGAGTTGCAGCCTTCAATCCGAACTGAGATGGCTTTTAAAGGATTAGCTCAACCTCACGGTTTTGCAACCTTTTGTAACCACCATTGTAACATGAGTGTCGCCCAAGGCGTAAGAGCCACGCTGACTTGACGTCATCCCCACCTTCCTCCCGGTTAACCCAGGCAGTCTCCCAAGACATAAGTAACTTAGGACGAGGGTTGCGCTCGTTATCGGACTTAACCGAAAATCTCACGACACGAGCTGACGACAGCCGTGCAGCACCTGTCATCTGGCTCCCTTGCGGGCACCCCTAATTCTCATCAGGGTTCCAGAGATGTCAAGCCTTGGTAAGGTTCTTCGCTTGTTGTCGAATTAAACCTCATGTTCCACCGCTTGTGCGAGTCCCCGCCAATTCCTTTGAGTTTTAGCCTTGCGGCCGTACTTCCCAGGCGGCAAACTTAACGCGTTAGCTTCGGCACAAGGAGGGTCGAAACTCCCAATGCCTAGTTTGCATCGTTTACGGCGTGGACTACCGGGGTATCTAATCCCGTTCGCTACCCACGCTTTCGCTCCTCAGCGTCAGTACAGTCCTAGCAAGTTGCCTTCGCCATTGGTGTTCCTCCTGATATCAACGCATTTCACTGCTACACCAGGAATTCCACTTGCCCCTGACTGACTCAAAGTCAAACAGTATCTTATGCAGGTCTTAGGTTGAGCCTAAGGATTTAACACAAGACTTATTTAACCGCCTACGAGCTCTTTACGCCCAATAATTCCGGACAACGCTCGGACCCTACGTATTACCGCTGCTGCTGGCACGTAGTTAGCAGGTCCTTATTCCTAAAGTACCGTCATATTCGTCCTCTAGAAAAGCAGTTTACACTCCGAAAAGCTTCATCCTGCACGCGGCGTCGCTCCGTCAGACTTTCGTCCATTGCGGAATATTCCCAGCTGCTGCCTCCCGTAGGAGTATGGACCGTGTCTCAGTTCCATTGTGGCTGATCATCCTCTCAGACCAGCTACCCGTCATTGCCTTGGTGGGCTCTTACCCCGCCAACAAGCTGATAGGACGCAGACTCATCCCAAAGCGATAAATCTTTACTGCGCAAAGCGCAGACTATCTCGTATTATCCCAACTTTCGAAGGGTTATGCGAGACTTTGGGGTAGATTTCTACGCGTTACTCACCCGTTCGCCATGCCGATAAATCGGCATTCGACTTGCATGCGTTAGGCACGCCGCCAGCGTTCGTCCTGAGCCAGGATCAAACTCTCAATAAAATTTGATCTCTATTTTTTTGCTCAAAACAGAGTTAAATGTAAAAAACTCTAATTTGTTATAAAAAACAAATTTGGCGCGTATTACAACCACATAAAGATATAAGTTCCGCCTGATGACGGAAAAATTTTAAATTTCAAGATACAAATTCCAAACTTACGGAATTTTGAATATTGGCGTATTTAAATCTTGATGTGGTACAAACATACCACTTGTTAAAGTTCGTATAAAGCTCGCCTCATATTAGACTCATTACGAAATAATCTTTTCTACTGCAATTAACAAATTTTGGCTAAAAAACAATTCAGAGCTCGTAGCGTAACCCTGTTACGCTTTCCTCACTCTTTATTGTTTTCGCTCAAAATTATTTAATTTCGCTACGAAAAATTATTTCGTAATGAGTCTAATGTCATTTTTACTGCAAATTACCGAATTCTACCGCAAAAGCACATTTTGGGACGAGCTCGCACAACTAATTGTATTAATTGAATAATCCTATCTTACCAAAAATTAGAGTAATCTGTCAAGGGCTAAAATATAGGACGCTTCGCGTAGGCTAGCATTGTGTTGCTTAGAAAGCGCGATTACCTTATCCCACGAAGATTTCATCATCTCTTCGAGTTGCGTTAAAATCCTTGCTTTTTCCCATTGTTTTTTCTCCATATTTTGCTTCCACTCAAAATACGAAACAGTCACGCCACCGGCGTTGGCTAGCACATCAGGGATTATCATCACTTTATTTTTTTGTAAAAATTCTTCCGCTTCTTGCGTAATACCGTTATTTGCCATTTCTAAAATTATCTTGGCTTTGATTCGTTTCATATTATGCATATTTATTTGGTTATCAATCGCTGCCGGCACTACAATATCCACTTTTTGTTCCAGCACTTTATCCGCGTCCACTAATTTGCAATCTGCTAAACTGCAATTTCCTTCTTTGCAATAACAGGTGTGCTTTAAAATTTCTCGCTTCATAGTGGCTTTCATAGTCTGCTGAATATCTAAGCCATTTTGGTGGTAGGTGCCTCCATTTGCTTCAGCGATCGCCACTACTTTATATCCTCGCTGGTCCAACTCCCTGGCTAAATGCATGCCCACATTGCCAAACCCTTGAATAGCAACCGTTAGATCTTGTGGGTTTTTTTTAAAAATTTTAATCGCTTCGTCAAGAATGATAGCTCCGCCGAGTCCGGTTGCTTCTTCGCGCCCTTCAGACCCACCAGCTCCAATCGCTTTGCCGGTAACAACTGCTGGGATTTTCTTGCCGACAATCTTTGAATACTCGCGCTCTATCCAGCCCATTGTTTCCGAGTTAGTATTGACATCTGGCGCTGGAATATCTTTATTCGGTCCAATAAAATCCGCAATTCTTTGAATAAATAATTCGGTAATTTTTTTTAGTTCTTCTTTAGTATATTTAGCTGGGTTAATTCTAAGCCCGCCTTTAGCTCCGCCAAACGGCAAATCCATCACCGCGCATTTCATTGTCATTAGAGCCGCCAATGTTTTAGCTTCACTTAAATTCATGTCCGGATGATAACGGAATCCGCCTTTGTAAGGACCGAGTTTAGAATTATGCTGAACGCGCCAGCCAGTGATTATCTCACCCTTAAACAAAAAATTAACCTCAATAATTCTCTCCGGAATTTTTAGTTCCTCAAAATCTACCGGCTTCTTACCCAGCTTCTCACCCGCTTTTTCCAAGTTAGAAATAAAAGTTTGATAGGAAGTCATAATAAAATTTCAAATCTTAAAAACTTGTCCCGCGCTTGCCACCTGTTCCACCAATCTTGTAGAATATCCCCATTCGTTGTCATACCAAGCGAAAATTTTGACAAGGTTACCAGCCACAACGCGCGTCAAACCCAAATCAACAATGGCGGAATATGACGAACCAATAATATCGGTAGATACAACCGGCTCATTAGTAGTGGTTAAAATTCCCTGAAATCTTTCCTCCTTAGCTACCAGTATAAACATTTTATTTAACTTTTCAACTGTTATATCCTTTTTCACTAAAGCGGTAATATCAGAAATTGAGCCAACCGGCACTGGCACTCGGATCGCCATACCGTCAAATTTTCCCTTTAAGCTAGGGATAACTTCAGTTGAAGCGATTGCCGCCCCAGTCGTAGTTGGCACGATATTTTCCGTGGCGGCGCGCGCCCGATGCAAATCATGATGAGGCGCATCCTGCAAACTTTGGTCGGCAGTATAGGCATGAACTGTGGTCATAAATGCTTTTTCTACCCCTAAATTTTCTTCTAACACTTTCATTATCGGGGAGATGCAATTCGTCGTGCAAGAGCCGTTGTTGATTATATCTTCATCGCCTGTCTCGTTCACTCCCAAAACATAAGTGAGGGCGGGATTATCGCCCTTGGACGGAGCGCTGATAATTACTTTTTTAGCGCCAGCTTTCAGGTGAAGCGCCGCTTTATCTTTTTCAGTAAAAACGCCCGTGCATTCTAAAACCACATCTACATCTAATTCTTTCCAGGGTAATTTATCTGGTTCTTTTTCCGCCAGCGCTTTAATTTTTTTTCCATCTACCATAACCGCGTCATCGCTTGAGCTGGTCTGATGCCCCCAAACTCCATAGTTGCTATCATATTTTAAAAGATGCGCGAGCGTGGCATTATCTGCTAGATCATTGATCGCCACCACCTCGATTTTATCAGGAAATTTATCAAACGCGATTTTAAACGCGCTCCTGCCGATCCGACCAAAACCATTGATCGCGACTTTAATTTTGTTCATTTTTCTCTCCTTCATACTTATTTAAAACTTCTTCTATTTTTTTCTTGGCTTTATGAGCTCTTTCTTCTTGGCGTTGTCGTATTTCCTCCATCTCGTCTTCGACACTAAGGCTAGGATCGGAACCAAATTGTTCTGAATCTTCTATACTAATGTTCTCCATTTATCTCTTTTATTTTTCTAATCACTGCTTGTTTGATAGCTTCTCTTGCATCGCCCAAATACTCGCGCGGGTCAAGCGTGGCTTTATCTTTCAAATCTTTTCTGATAGCCCCAGTGAACGCCTGGCGAAGCTCGGTGTCAACATTGACTTTGCAAACCCCCATCTTGACCGCTTTTTTTACGTCAAAAGTTGGTAAATTGGATCCGCCGTGGAGGACCAGTGGCGCTGAAACCGCGTCCGCCACCTCTTTCAAAACAGCAAAATGAATTCTTTCATCTGGCAATGGCAAGCCGTGGGCTGTTCCCAGCCCCACCGCCAACGCATCCACTCCGGTTTTTTCAATAAATTCTCGAGCTTGTTCTCCTGTTGGAAAAACGATTGCATCTTTATCTATCTCTAATTTCTTTAAATCTGCCACCATTCCCAGCTCGCCTTCAACACTAATATCCTTGCCTTTAGCAAACTCTACTACTTTTCTGGTCAGTTTAATATTTTCCTCAAACGGATGTTTGGAACCATCAACCATCACCGAAGTAAAGCCAGCTTCAATCGCTTTTTGGCAAATTTCAAAAGTTTTACCATGATCAAGGTGGAGTGCCATCGGAATTTGAGAAAACTGCTCGGATAAATTTTTAACAATATCCACTAAATTTTCAATCCCCGCATACTCAATCGCTTTTTCTGAAGCGCCAAAAATCACCGATGAACCCATCTCGCTCGCTCCCTCGGCAATGCCTTGCGCCACTTCCAAATCGGAAAAATTAAACTGGGCAATGGCATAGCCACCTTTGCGAGCATCTGATAGAATTTTATTTAAATTGGTAAGCATACCTTATAATTTTGTTGCTTTGAAAAGTAATGCTCTGGATAATACATATTGAAGTTTTTTATCTCCCCTTTATTTTCCCCGTGAATATTTACCATACCCTGCTCGGCAACCTCGCGACTCTTTTCTGGGTCCTCATTTCTTGTTTGTACGAATTTTTTTATATCATCTGCGTTCACTGCCGGATCGTCTGTTTCAAAAATCGCGTTAGGATTATTGTCCACTATAGCCCGTATCAATTTTCTACCCTGACGGGTCATTTCTGCTTTTAGCCCTACCGATAAGTCAGAATGACTTATCTGCCCCATTGCCGTAGGAGTAAATAATAAAGCATACCTTCTTTTCATTTCGGCATTGTCAAGCATACCGACCGGATCAAATGAAGCTCTTAGTTCTTTTCCTTTTCCCTCTAATTCTTTAGGATCAAAACCAAATTTTTTTAGGAACTCTAAACGAGCTGGCTCGCTTGCTTGTTTTTTGGTTATCTCCTCAAAGCATAGTTGTGCTTGCTGAGCATTTTCCTTGTATTTTCCTACATCTGACACGGGCAATGATTGATCTGGTGCATACAGTCTAGACGCTAATTCGAGTGGTTTCTGCATAGCTCCTTCTAATTCGGGCGAACCCACCATTTCTGTCGACATAATGGCCTCCTTGATATAATTGTTAAAATTTTATTTAGATTAACTAACATAAAAATTTTGAATTTTGAATTGTCATCCCTCAACTTCGCTCGGGACAAGCTTCGAGATTTAAGATTTGCATTTTGAGATTTTTAACAAACCTGATTCAATGGCTTCTTACCACCCAAAACCGCAATAATATTTTTTGCCGCCACCTCTGCCATCGCGTCGCGCGCCTCGCTTGTTGCCGAAGCAATATGAGGCGTTAAAACCACATTATCCATTTTGATAAGCTCTGGGTTGACTTTCGGCTCCTCCTCAAATACATCCAGCCCAGCGCCCCAAATCTCTTTACTTTTCAGCGCAGATACCAGCGCTTTTTCATCCACTACCGGACCTCGGCTAGTGTTGATTAAAGTGGCGGTTTGTTTCATCTGTTTAAATTCTTGGCTAGAAATTAGGTGCTTGGTCTTGGGGGTTAGTGGAACGTTCAGGCTCACCACGTCCGCATTTTTTAATAATTTGGCAATCGACGCAAACTTAGCGCCAGTTTTATTCTCAAACTCTTTGTCGCGCTTGAGGTCAAAATAGATTACCTTCATCTTGAATCCGCTATGAGCCATCTCACCGGTCAAAGATCCAATCCTGCCCATACCAATAATTCCCATCGTTTTTCCAAAAAGCGACGGACCAATAAAACCAAGTGGCATCCACTGCTTGAATTCACCTCGGCGAGTAAAACGATCAGCCTCTACCACTCGACGGGTAACCGCCAATGTCAAAGCCAAAACATGTTCTGCCACTGCCTCCGTCAAAACATCGGGCGTATTGGTAACCATCACGCCTTGGGCTTGGCAAGCTCTAATATCAATATTGTCCACTCCCACCGCGTAATTTGCCACAATTTTAAGTTGCGAACCAGCTGACGCTAAAACCTCTGCGGTGATTTTATCTGAAAGTAAAGACAAAACCGCGTCCATTCCAGCTACTTTTTTCTTGAGCTCGTCAGGCGACAAAATTTTATCAAGCGGATTTTTTTCAACCTGAATACCGGCTTTTTTTAACATTTCCTCTGCAATCTCTGGAATCGGTCGGCAAATAAAAACTTTTTTTATATTCATAAATTCTCCTAAAATTGTATGTTTTGTTTTTCTTATCAGCCTTAGACTCTGGTTCGAATCTCAGACTCTTAAGAATATGAAATTTGGCAAATTAAAATTTCTTTGCTTTTATCTGATATTTTCTCCCCCACTCTTGATAACCTTTTTCTGTTAAAAGCCCTTCTTGTCCGCCAATAAATTGGATAACTGACGAGGAATTAAAATGCGCCTGACGCATACTTTCTGCCATATCAAATCCTTTGGCTAAAGAAATCGCCATACCCGAAGTATAGGCATCGCCAGCGCCAGTGGCTTCTTTTCTAGGAATCTCTTTCAAAATTCCCATTTGCCAATAATCCTTGCCGTCCCAGGCATATGAGCCCTTGGTTCCGTCAGTAATCACGATTTTTTTAGGACCTAATTGGGCAATTTTTTGAAATAAATCCTTGATCTCAATATCTGATTTTGAATTGGTGTACTGGATTGCCTCGTCGCGATTAACCACAAAAAGCTCGGTACATCTTAAAATCGATTTTGATTTTTCGGGCATCAGGCGAAGCTGAAAAGTTCCCGGCTGATAGCACAATTTAACCTTGTTTTTTTTAATATAGTCAGCTAATTCGTTAAAAATAACTTCCGACCCTTTTGCCATTGAAGTTAAATACACCCATTTAGCTTTCTCAAGCTGTGGCAATTTATAGTCGCGCTTAGTATGATAAATTAAAATTGTTCGCTCGCCATCAACCGCAATAACGGTTGAATAATTACTTTTTGTCCCTGCTTCTTTTTGAAAATACTGAAGTCCAACTTTTTCTTTTTCAAACATTTCTTTGGCTAGCCCAGCTGTTTGATCTTCGCCCATTTGTGTTACGATTGCTACCCGAAGCCCAGCGCGAGAGGTAGCCACCACTGCATTCGGCGCGTTCCCTGCAATAATTTCCTTGATTGTGTCAACTGGCACTTTGTCAGCATAGTTCACGCACAGATATTTGTTTTCCTTTTTAATGTCAAACATCAATTTGTATTCATGCACAATTAAAAAAACATCCAATGTTGTATCTCCTATAACGATAAAATCAAGCATCTACCTCCTTAAAATTATATTAGCACAATCGCTTTTATTTGCAAATGAATACTAAACTCGGTTGCTCTGATGAGTTCTAATCCTAGAGACAACTTCACGCGCAACATCCTCCAAGCCACGCCCGTCTTTGATATCAAAAGCCGCTGCCTGAGGGTGCCCGCCACCGCCAAACATACCAGCGATAGTGGCAACATCAATATTCTTTTTAGTGGCGCGCAAGCTTCCGTGAATATTGCCATTACGCTCAGTAATAAGCAAAGAAAAATCTGTATCTGGCACACTTTTCAATAACTCATCAACTACTCCGCCCACTTCGCTCAAATTTGCGCCCACTTCATTTATTTCATCTTTTGACGCAGTTGACCAAACAAACCGCAACCTACCTTCGTCTTTTAAGTTGGTTAAAACTTTCCCCCAAATTTTTAACGTGGTGATTGATTTGGTCCGAAAAATACTTGTAATAATATCTTGCTGTCGAGCGCCCAGCGCCACTAGTTGCGCCGCAACGGTAAATGACTTAGGGGTGGTATTTACATTTTGAAAACTACCTGTGTCTGTTATTATTCCCGTTAGCAAAGCAGTAGCAACTTCTTCGTTAAATAATTGATTTCCTTGCCCCAAAGCTTCAAGCAACGCTACTAAAATTTCACAAGTGGAAGTAGCTGCTATATCAACCCAATTAACTTTTCCAAAATAATCATTTGACGAGTGATGATCAATGTTAATCAGCGGTATCTCGTAAAATAATTCTGTATGTTGGTCAAAAAAATCACCCAACCTTTCAAGGTCAGGCGAATCAAGCACTACGACCAAGTCAAAACCAAAAGCCGATTTCCCAAAAGACACATTTTCTGGCTTCAATTGCCCGGACGAAAGTGTAACTACGATATTTAATTTATTGTCTTCCGGCTTTTGTTTATAGCCCAATTTTTGCACCTCTGCTTCGGTTGTGTCAAGCGTGATAACAAAATCTTTAGATGACTCAATGTTAAATTGCAATTTGTCAATATCTTTTAAAAAATTCATATTATCTGGCATAGTCCCTGAGCACGGGCAAACAGCCACCACTTCTTTTCCTAGTGTCTGAAGCGCGATTTTAAATGCTAGAATAGAACCGATTGCGTCTCCGTCAGGATTTTTGTGAGTGACCAACAGAATCTTTTGCGATTTTTTGATAAGCTCGATAGCTTGTTGTTTTGAAGAAAGTTCCATAAGAATATGACTATAACAAAAATAAATTTTTCGTCAAGGGTATGGATCAGAAATCAGACGTAAGATTTAAAATTTAGCATTTCTAAATTTCATGATCCTTGCAATCACCCGCAAAATTTGTTATGATTGTTTTATAAAATAAATATTCAAACTAAAATTTTGCATTTTTCATTTTGAATTATGCATTTAGCGAAGCGATTATGCCAATTATTAAATCAGCTAAAAAAGCATTGCGCCAAACTAAAAGGCGTGAAGCGCATAATAAATATCAAAAAAAAACGTTAGCCATACTTATTAAAAAAGCGACAGTAGAAAATTTATCAACTATCGTTTCGAAAATCGACAAAGCTTCAAAGGTGAGACTGATATCTATGCAAAAAGCGTCTAGGATCAAATCACGGCTTTTTAAAACCCTAAAACCGCAAAAACTTGCCCCAAGAAAATCAAAGTCAGCAGTAAAAAAGGCAAATACAACCAAACCAAAGACATCCGTTAAAGATAAAAAAACGCCCCAGCCAAAACTTAAAAAATGAACTTTTCGCGCCTTTTCAATGTCACTTATGTTTTATTTAAAAATGTTCTTATTTTGGCAATAATTTTAATTATTTACCATCTTTTTATTGGCACAATTTTTGTTGTGTCAGGCGTTAGTATGGAACCGAATTTTCACACTGGGCAATGGGTGTATGTCAACCGAATAAGTTTTTTAACCAGCGAACCTCACAGAGGCGAAGTGACTATCACCAAATTTCCCGGAGATCCTAAAAATAAAAAATTTGTTAAAAGATTAATCGGACTGCCCGGAGAAAAAATTGAAATTCTGGACAATAAAGTATTTATAAATGGCAATGAATCAATCGAAAGTTATCTCGATAAAGGATTAATATTCTCTGAAAATTTATCGCGCCTGCTAGATAAAGACGAATATTTTTTAATGGGCGACAATCGAGCGGAATCGCACGATTCACGCATTTGGGGACCGGCAAGTCGCAAAGATTTAATTGGTAAAGCTACATTTGTGCTCTATCCTTTTTCAGATTTTAAAGCGATTACCGCGCCGGCTTATTGAGCCCGCCTTACTCAACGCGGGGATCTTTAATAAATGTAAAAGCGCTTGATAGCCAATTAAGCAAATTGAGTAAATTTTGAGAAAAATTTTTTATTGTCACTTCTTGGTCTAAACAAACATACCACTCTGGCACATCAACTGAAACCTCTCTAAACCTTTGAACCCACTCCTCTTCTACCCCCATAGCCAAAGCAAAAGGCAAAAATCGGGTAAAAATCTTGTCTGTATTATTTTGATTTGTAAAGGCGATTGGATTGGTTAAATAGTTTTTCAACGCTTTCCATTTTCGCAATGTTTCCAAGCCCTTGGGACTAAGGTAGTTTATTTGCGAAGAATTTTTGATGATAATTCCTCCAGCCACAACTAGCCCTAACCACAGCCAAAATAAATTGACTGGCGCAAAAAGTAGCGCCAAGGTAGCGCCCAGTATCCCAGAGAAAAAAACCGCCAAGCCCCCGTTGCGCCATTTTTTATGCGTAAGGTGAGGCGCTTGATTGAAATATCCCAGCGAAAATGCCTCATCATAAATCAAATAGTAAAATGTGGCGATTTTATCAGAAAATAATCGGTGCGTAATACGAAACTGGACATCCTCATCACTACTTTTAAAACCAGTATCCTTAAAAATTTTTGAGATTAAAGCTTTTTCTGCTGGCTCTAGGTTAGCGTCTTTAAATTCTTTGGTCTGTTGACCAAAACGAGCAAACAAAAAATGATCATTCTTAAAAACTATTTCAAGGAGCCCTTTATTTGCCATTTGAAGCACAAAAGCGGAAATAGCGCGAGAAGTAATTTTGCCATTATATAAAACAGCCACCACTGCTGGATTTGCCATCCCGGGAAGCTCGGACAACTCGTAATTCACCTGCGTGCTACGTCTGATTTTTGCTTGTTCTCTTAATTTTTTAAACAACACAAAAAATGTCATTGTGGGCAAAAAAGCGGAAATAACAATCCAAAATAAAATTGCCTGACTTTGCAGAAAACCGCCCGCCAAACGCCCTAACGGAAAATCAAGATAACCCTTAGGAATCAAGAGCTTGAGAGAAAAAAGCGCCTGCGAATCGAGCCCATAGCCTAAAATAATAATTTTATTCCCTTGCGTGGCAACATTGGCTTTGGGAATGCTTGTATAAGTGATAATCGGCTCTATTTTAACCAAATCAGCTGATAAGTTATCCGGTAGATTGACCACCAGGGTCACATCGCCAATATATCTGCCGGGCGCGTTATAAATTTGGTAAAAAAAAGTATCCATATCGCCAAAAAAACCCGGAGTAAGCGATGACGAAATATCTTGCCCGTTCAAAGTAACGACCGCATTTTCGCTGATGTCGAGCTGAGAGTAATTAGGGCTTGTGAAAACATCGGCTGTGATGCGATTATAAGCAAAATAAGTGCCAAATACTATGATAAAAATTCCCACCCAAAACAAAAAATGCTTGGTTTGAAAAGAAACAAGTAGCATATTCCTCCTTAAAGTTCGCAAAATTTACAAGCGGTCAAATCAAGCGCTAACTTTAATTCTATTTTACCAGTTTTTACTTTAACATCATAGTCAAATAGCATTTGATAAAACTTTTTTAACTGGGTAAAATCTTTTTTCAGCAAAAAGGCTTTCTGCGCTAAAAAATAACTGATGCCTAATTTTTTTTGCAGAATAAAAGGATTTTTATTAGACTCGTTGGCAATCAGCAAAAGATTTCTGAATAAATTAACTATTGTCCCCCAAATAAAAAACTCGCTTTGATTGATTTTGATATGGTCAATCTTTTTCAAAATATGACTGGCACAATTTTCAGATAAAAACGAATCGTAAATTTCATAAAGTTTATCTTCGTATGACGGAGCCACTAATTTTTTTATTATAATAAGAGAGATAGTTGGCTGACTAACAAAAATCAATTTTTTTATTTCAGGCAAAATCTTGCTGATTTTGCCTTGTTTTATCCTCACTAAATATTCTAACGCCTCTTGATCTATCGTTTTCCCCTCTTTAGCAAATTGTCGCTTAATCCATTCTTTTTGTTGCCAGGGAGCTAATTCTTTGAATTCTTTTTTCACTGCGTTTTGGGCGAGATATTTATAAAATTTCGTTCGTTTATCAGGAAACCCGCGCTCAAAAAAAACCACGATAGTGCTTTGGGAGTTTTTAATGGTTCGAGTAAATTGCTCAACCGGCGCATCTTTAGCTTTGAGAGCGTGTTTGATAACTATCAATCTATTGGTGGCTAAAAACGGTATGGTGGATATATTAACCATCACTGCATTAAAATCATTTTTATCCTCTAAATCATATTCCGTGAGATTAAACAAACCTTTATTTTTCTCACAAAATTTGGCTTTTAAAAATTTCACATACTCAACCGCGCGAAATGTATCGTCTCCATAGATAAAAATTAAATTTTTCATAGTAGCGCTTGTTGCTCGAAATTTTTTCTCTCGCTTTTGGGCAAACGGCTGACCAAGCTCTTAAAACCCAATTTGATAAACTCTTGCTCGACTTTTTCTTGATTAAAGTTCTTTAATCTACTATCTTCTTGGGAAAAAACGATCGGCGCGTTGGTGTCTATTTGAGCCAGCTGGCGCGACAATTCAGCTTGGCTTTTACCAGCAGACAATAAAGTTTGGGTACGACTTGATAAATTAGCTATATTTTGGTAAATCGTATCAAGCTTGGCATAGCGACAAACCAATGTTTGAGCGGTTTTTTTTCCAATCCCGGCTACACCGGGAATATTGTCTGACGGATCGCCGGCTAGCGCTTTAAAATCCACCATACGCTCTGGCATAAAACCAAATTTATTGAACACCTCTTGCTCGCCAAAAATATCGCCATTACCCAAACCTTTGGAAGGGTAAAAAACTCTTATTTTACTATCTATTAGCTGAAAAACGTCTTGATCGCCGGTGACAATAATAATTTGCCAGTCGCCCTGCGCTAATTTTTTTGCCAGTGTCCCGATCAAATCATCTGCCTCAAAGCCATTTTTTTCCAGCATTGGGACCTCTATATCTTTCAATAATTGCTTGATGATTGGTATTTGCTGATAAAAATTATCTGGTGGCTTAACCCTTTTAGCTTTATATTCTTGAAATAATTTATCGCGAAAAGTCGGACCCTTGGTATCAAAAGCCACTGCTGTGGAATCAGGCTGAAATCGTTTAACTGCCGCCAGCCAGATGCTGAAAAACCCGTAGACTGAATTGACTAACTCTCCAGTCGGCGAAGTGAGCGGTGGGATGGCGTGATACGCCCGATGCATAATCGAATTACCATCAAAAATCAAAATAAGTGGCATATTAATATTCCTCTTCAACTAGCTGGTTGGCTGACTGGACGCCATATTCTTTTTTTTCAATATCTTGAAATTTCATTTGTTCTGGCACAAAATATAGCTCGGTCTGACCAGTCGGACCATTGCGATGTTTTTTAACAAATATGTCCGCGATATTTTTCCGATCTGTTTCTGGATTATAATAATCTTCTCGATAAATAAACATCACCACATCAGCGTCTTGCTCTATCGATCCGCTGTCGCGCAAGTCAGCTAGTTGGGGGATTTTAGGATGACGCATTTCAACTGCGCGCGACAATTGGGAAAGAGCCATCACCGGCACATTCAGCTCCCTGGCAATGGCTTTTATTCCCCGAGAAATCTCTGACATTTCTTGCACGCGCGAGCCCTCCTTTTTGGATTGAGCGTTTCCTTCCATTAGTTGCATATAATCAATTACAATTAACCCCAACCCTTTTTCCATCTGGAGCCGTCGCGACTTAGCTCGCATTTCCATCACATTTAGAAGCGGAGTATCGTCAATATAAATCGGCGCTTCGGACAAAATTCCCATACTATTACCTATTTTCGGAAAATCGCTTTCTGATAGATTGCCGGTACGGAGTCGCCATGAATCAATACCTGCCACAGACACAAGCATTCGATCAACAATTTGGTCTCGACTTTGTTCGATCGAAAAAAAACCAACTGGCACTTTATGGTTGACAGCGGCGTTTATTGCGATTGAAATAGCAAAAGATGTTTTCCCCATTGACGGTCTCGCTGCCAAAACAACCAAATCCGAATTCTGTAGCCCTGCCAACACGCTATCCAACTCTCTATAGCCAGTAGGTACGCCACGCATTTTCCCCTTATTTTTATTTAGCTCGTCAATTCGCTCGAATGTGCCAGCCAAAACATCTTTGATTGGCACAAATGTTTCTTTTAAAAATCCTTGTGTCACCTGAAAAAGCATTCTTTCTGCTTCGTCCAAAAGCTCGGTTGTGTCTCGCTCTTCGCGAAAACCCAGCTCAACAATTTTTGACCCGCTGGAGATAAGATTGCGTAGCACTGAGCGATCCCGAATAATTTGCGCGTAAGCAACAACATTGGCTGAAGTGGCTGTTGAGTTTACCACCTCGGAAACATAGCTTGCTCCACCCACCTCTTTTAATTTTTTTCTTTTTTCTAGCAAATCGGTTAGAGTCAGCACATCAATCGGCTGATGATTTTGGCTTAAATCCATCATCGCCTCATAAATAATTTTATGTTCATTTTTATAAAAATCTTCGGATTTCAAAATATCAGAAATTTTAAAAACCACATCATTGTCAATGAGGAGCGCCCCTAAGACTGATCGTTCAGCTTCCAAATTTTGCGGTGGTAATTTTATGCTCATAAGTCATCAAATACTTCACTTACCCTTGAAAATAATTCATCATCTTGTTTTTTTTCTTGCTCGAGAATTTTTTGCGGATCAACTGTTATTTTCAAATTAAATTGAGCGCCCAAATTTTGCAAGAGAATTTTTTCCACAAGACGGAAATTTCTGGGTTGCTCGATGAGGTCTTTGTAAAACTGATATTTAACACAAATTTTTACTTCTCTTGCCTGAATATCAACTATCTTAGCGGATTGCAAAAAACCGGCGAGCGCCACATTTTGTTTTTTAATTTCACGAATAATCGCACTCCAGTGCTTGTGGATATCAATGCCTGCGTCTAGTTTTATTTTAACGCTTTGCCTCAGGCTGTGGTTAATTTGGCTGGGAGAATTTTTTAACTTAATATGAATTTTAGGTTCAGCTACTTGAATTTGGACTTTTTTTTTCACGCTACTGGCGCCTTGCGAGACAGGCGCTTTGGATTTTACCATCCGATAAATCGCTAGTTCAAGCGGAATAATTGGGTCTGGGCTATACTTTATTTGCTCAAGCGCTCCCAGCAATTCCTCGATCCAACGCGCCAAAGATAAATCTCCGCCAAGCCTGAGTTGCTTACGCAACTCCAAAACTATCAAATCAATAAAATAAGAAATACTTTTCCCGCTTTTCGCGACATTGTCAGTGATTTCTAGGGCTTGCTTTAAATCGTTAGCCCAAAGCGCAATAATAAATTTATCTGCCTCAGCCAAACTAGGCAAGCCCAAACTTTCTAGAACCCATTCAAGGTTAATTTTTTTGTTTGTGCCAGCCACTTGATCTAATAAAACCAAACCGTCCCGATATGACCCATTTGCCATACGAGCAAGTTGCGTCAGCGCTGGCTCGTCAATTTGCACATTTTCTTTTTGGGCGATTGTTTTTAGGTATGAAACTAAATCGTTAATTTCTGGTCGGCGAAAATCAAAACGTTGAACGCGCGATAAAATTGTGTCAGGAATTTTATGCGCTTCGGTGGTGGCTAAAATAAAAACCGCGTGAGAAGGTGGCTCCTCCAAAGTTTTCAAAAGCGCGTTAAACGCTTCTTTGGTCAACATATGGACTTCGTCAATAATGTAAATCTTTTTTACCCCTACCGTCGGCGCAAAACGAACCTTGTCGCGCAATTCACGAATTTCGTCAATCCCCCGATTTGAGGCAGCATCAATCTCTATGACATCTAAGCTCGAACTCAGCGCGATTTCCTGACAACTTTGGCAATTATCGCAAGGCACGCTTTTTTTCGTCTTGTGTTGGCAATTAATCGCTTTGGCTAGGATGCGAGCGGTTGTGGTTTTCCCCAGCCCGCGCGGACCAGCCAAAAGATAACCGTGCCCAACGCGATCGCTTTCTAGGGTGTTAATCAATATTTCCCTAATATGTTCTTGCCCTGCCAAACCTTGCAGTGTTTGCGGACGATATTTGTGATATAGCGCCATAAATCCAATGTATAATGAATTGTGGAAAATGTAAAATAAAAAACGCAATGCTGATGTTGGCATTGCGCTATATGATTTTAAAGATGTTTTTTGGGGTGGGATAATGATGCTTGGTTAATATCGTCACAAAGAATCAAACTCTTTTTCTTTGATAGATATTATTTGGGAAAGCGTATCAGCTCTACTATTTCTGGTGAAAGAAGATCTGTTAATTGTCTCGTGAGAGCTATGAGTGCTTGAACGTCGCGGAATTGTTGCTCTATTAAACCCATAATATGTTCATATTTACTCCATTGACCAAGCTTCCACCAACTAATAGCTACTATACGGATCTGACGCTCAGCCGCAACTTCGGACACTAAATATAGCATGCCCGGTATTTGACAAGATGGGCATTCAATAATAATTCCACATATCTGCCGATCAACGGTAACGGACAGGTCATTGTCGGTCAATCTCCGTTTAAAATCTTCAATGCCCCTTGGTTTGCTAATTTGAATTAAAATCCTGCTCTGATCAGTAACCATATTGTCAACCTCCCTTTGAATAATATAATTACAGCTTATTGCAAAAAAAACAATTTTGCAATACACCACATTAGCTACGCCCGCTTGATGGACAAACCGTAACGTCCTTTTTCCTCGTCAACAGTGACCACCTTGACTTTCACGATTTGTCCGATTTTCAGCACTGAGGACACAGTTGGAATCCGTTCCGGAGAAACTTCAGAGATATGAACCATACCAATCCGTCCGGGCGCCACTTCAACCAACGCGCCTATTTCAGCGCCTGAATCCCGTTGCTTAACAATCTCTACCACTTTGGCATTGTCAAACACTTGCCCGACTTTAACCTCGTAGGTTAGCTCCTCAATAATCTTTTTAGCTTGATCGCCAGCTTCTTTGTCAGTAGCTGAAATATACACACAACCTTGATCGTCAATATCAATCGACACTTTTTCATCTCCACCACAAGTTTCAATAATCTTGCGAATGGTTTTCCCGCCTGGTCCAATAATATCGCCAATTCTTTTGGGATTGATGATAATTTTTTTAATGCGAGGAGCATACTGGCTCATTTCTTTTTCCCTAGGAATAACTGCCAGCATTTTTTCTAAAATTTTAAGTCGAGCGACTTTGGCGATATCCATAGCCCGCGAGGCAATTTCAAAAGTAATACCATGCAACTTGGTATCCATCTGAATGGCGGTGATGCCATTTTTCGTGCCAGCCACTTTGAAATCCATATCTCCGCCAAAATCTTCCAACCCCTGAATATCAGTTAAAATTTTATAATCACTATCCTTAACATCCGTTGCTTTAATCCCGTTAAAATTTTCACGAGTAATTAGCCCGATAGCAATCCCAGCCACTGGCGCTTTAAGCGGCACGCCCGCGTCCAGTAGCGCCAATGTTGATCCGCAAGTAGCTGCCATTGACGACGAACCGTTGGAAGACAAAATTTCTGAAACTAAACGGATAGTGTAGGGAAAATCTTCTTTAGATGGCACCATTGGCAAAAGCGCTTTTTCCGCTAGCGCTCCATGCCCGATCTCTCGGCGGGAAGTGGACCGCATCGGAGAAACTTCGCCAGTTGAAAACGGCGGAAAGTTATAATGGTGCATATACCGCCTGGTTCCTTCTTCTTCCATCGTGTCAACAAACTGTTCGTCTCCGGGCGCGCCTAACGTAGCGATAGTTAGCGACTGAGTATGTCCGCGCGTAAAAAGACCTGATCCGTGAGTGCGGGGTAAAATCCCCACCTCAACCGAAATAGGGCGGATCTCATCTAACCTTCTTCCGTCTGGACGAATTCCATCTTCTAAAATAGTTTTACGGACTTCTTTTTGAATCAATTTACCAAACGCGGACTTTAGCTCAATTTGCTTATAATTACCTTCAAAATTGTTTAAAATACGCAGTTCAAAATCAGCAATTTTTTGCTTTTGCTCGTCATCTTGTTTCAATTTCAGCACCTCTTTTAACTCTGCTCCCACAAAATCTTTCAGTTCGCTATGAATTTTCTCATCCAGTGGTTCAACCTGCAAACTAACCGCATCTTTGGCAAGATCTGTTTGCATTTTTAAAATTGGCTGAATTTCTTTTTGCGCAAGCTGAAACGCTTCTTTCATCACCTCTTCGGGAATCTCCACTCCCTCGGCTTCAACCATAATTATCTTATCTTTAACCGATGCAATAACCAGTTCCAAATCTGATTTTTTAATTTCTTGATCAGTTGGATTAGCGATCAGTTTGCCGTCAATTCTCCCGATTCTAGCCGCTCCCACCGGACCGGCAAAAGGCGCTTTGGAAAGCATCAACGCGCTTGAAGCAGCAATAATTGAAACAATTGACGGGTCGTGTTCTTTGTCGTAAGACAGCACTGTAATCACTACCTGCACATCATTATAAAAATACTTGGGGAAAAGCGGTCTTAGCGGGCGATCAATCATTCGCGCGGTAAGTACTGCATTATCAGACGGACGCCCCTCTCTTTTAATAAAACGGGAGCCAGAAATTTTACCTGACGCATACATTCGCTCTTCGTAATCGATAAGTAGCGGTAAAAAATCAATCTCTTCGCGTACCTCATTTGACACTACTACGGTTGCTAGGACCATTGTTTCGCCCCAGCAAACAGTGACAGCTGCGTCAGCTTGCATTGCCAGGTTGCCTTGACTAATCGTCAAATCAGCATTGCCGTAAGCAATTTTGTGAGTTTTCTCAATCATTTTTTCCTTTCTAGAATTTACCTGAACGCAATTATAACGTATTAAGGCAATCCTAACATAAGAGAACTTTGGGAGGTGGGAAATGCCCTGCTCATTTCTCACACCCCAAGCCCAGTTCTCTCTTGGCAAAAGCCATTAAATTTATTTCAAGACAGCTGCATACCCCGTGGCTTGCCACAGAGATGAAGTCATCTCAAATAGCGAAACAAACGGATACCCCGCAACTTGTTGTTGCGTGGGTCGTTTATTTTCTCAATCCTAAATCAAGAATCAATTTTAGATATTTCTTTTCTTCTTTTTTCTTTAAGTAATTCAAGAGTCGTCGTCGTTTGCCGACCATTTGCAAAAGCCCGCGCATTGAGTCATTGTCTTTGCTATGCTTTTTCAAATGTTTGGCTAAAGTTTCAATCCTTTGGCTAAACAAAGCGATTTGCACCTCAATTGAGCCAGTATCTAACTTATGCCCGCGATATTTTTTTACTAAATCAACTTTGGCAATTTTAGTTGCGGTTGGCTTGACTGCTACTGTTTTCACTTTTTTTGCTGTTGCTAACACTTTAGTTTTACTCTCTGTTTTGGTCAAGTTAACTTTTTCTTTTATTGGCATTTTTTCCTTTCCTTTTTCCTATTATTGATAATAATAGCAAATTACTTCTTGTATGTCAATTTTCCCGATAGCCCATCTTGCCCAGTATCTTTTTCACGATATCTTGCTCGTTAAAAGGAGCCAGAATGGACAAATGCGGGTTTTTCGGATGCGCCACTGCCATCACTTCCTCGTGCCCCTTGCCAGTTATTAGTGCTAAATCTCCTACTTGAGCTAGTCTGCAAGCTTTTTTAATCGCTTTTTCCCGATCAATAATTTGAAAATAATTTTTACCGCGGTTAAATTTTTTACGATCAACTCCGATAGCTACTTGTTTAATAATTTTCACAGGATTTTCGGTGTAAGGGTCTTCGTTGGTTAAAATAATTATATCGGCAAAACGGGAGGCGATGGCGCTCAGCATCGGTCGTTTTCCAGTGTCGCGATTGCCAGTAGCGCCAAAAACCGCTATTATTCTGCCCTGAATAATCGGTCTTAATGTTTTATAAATTTTTTCAAACGCGTCTGGGGTATGAGCGTAATCTATGATTACCCGAAATGGTTGCCCTTGGCTAATTTCTTCCATCCGTCCGCGCACTAAATCAACACTTTCTAGACCATACTTAATCGTTTCTAAACTAATCCCTAAATTATGCGCCACAGCTGCGGACGCTAATGCATTGTAGATATTAAATTTACCTTTGATATTAAGCTTAACAATAATCTGCCCTTGGGGAGTGACCAATATAAAATCCGTTGTCTTAATATTATAAATAATTTTTTCAGCGCGCACTTGGGCTTTTTTTGAGCCAATGCTATAGCTAGTTTGGTGGCTAGATGCCAGTTGTAAAAACTCTTTGCTTGACGAATCATCAAGATTTATTACTGAAATAAATGGCTCTGCTTCAAATAATTTCAACTTAGCGCTCACATAACCGGCAAAAGTTTTATGATAATCTAGATGATCGCGCGTGATATTGGTCAGAACTGCCCCCAAAAAATCGATCCCCAGAGTGCGAAATTGCTCGAGCGCGTGCGATGTTACCTCTAAAATAACATATTCACAGCCAGCTCTTTGCGCTTTGGATAAAAAACTTTGCAAAATCCACGGAGAAATCGTGGTCATCTTGGTATTATTTTTCCAAACGCGCGCGCCGATTTTAAATCTCACTGTGGTTGCTTCAGCCACTTTTGAACCAGCTAATTCTAAAATTGCACCCAACAAAACGCAAGTGGTAGTTTTTCCGTTGGTGCCAGTCACACCGATAATTTTTAGCTTCCTGCCCGGATAATTATATCTCCAAGCAGCCAACCCGGCTTGTAAACGGTGGTACTCAGAAATTGTTTTATCAGATAAAAATGGTCTAATTTTTGCCTTTAGGCAGTTGAACATAATAATTATTTATTGCTTTTTCTTCAAGGAATAAATTTTATACCAAAATGGGCGGTATATCAAGTCTAAAGCGTCCGGATAATTGATTATCCTCCCCTCTGGCGCAAACCCCAATTTGAATCTAGTAATCCCCGCCCAGGAATGGTGAATGTCAATTTGACTATAATAATTTTGAGATTTTAGATTTGAGATTTGAGGTTTTAATTTGATTCCCCACATATCATACTGCCCGCACCCTGCTCTTTTGGCGATTTTCATAATTTCCCAGTGCAACTTGTAGGGCGCCATTAACTGACGCGCCTCCCAAAGCGACGCGCCGTGCAAATAGTATGTTATCTCGCCCCAAAACAAAACAATCGCTGACGCTAAAATTTTCCCTTCTTTAATTGCGCTAAATATCTTGATTTTGGGCGCCAATGTTTTAAGCATAAGCTCAAAATATCTTTTGGAATGATAACGAAAATTATCCCGCGCACTGGTTTTTTGCGCTAGCGCCCAGAAACTTTCAAACGTATTTTGCTCGATCACCTCTACTCCATGCCGAGTAGCGAGACGGATATTATACCGAGTTTTGGATCGCATTTGATCTAAAATTTTTTCCTCGCTTGATCCAAGATTAACTAAAAGTGTAGTTTGCGGTTGCACAGTAGCAGACTGTTTAGCGTTAGGAAAATCTGTTAATAAAGCCACTTTGTATGGTTCTATTTTAACAAAAACCGCTTTTTCTTTTTTAGCCAAGACATTGAGTTCGTCTTTAAATATTGCCAGCGAGTTAATTTTACCAACCCGCGGAGCATATAAATACGGCAGGCGCATCTTAGGGTTTTTAATCAAGAGCACTCCCTGAATGCGAAAAACCCGATTTCCAAATGCTTTTTGAAATTTTTCCCACTCGCTAGATTGTAAAAACGATTCTTCCATAAATATATTTTAACTCTTTTTATGGTAAAAAAAAAGACCGAATCTATTTTTGATTTTAAGAAACGGTCATAGAGTTTGGAAGGGACATTGATTGTTCAAAGCATTTTTGTTTGAGCTCTTTCGGACAATCGAGCCCTTCTAATGAGTTGCAACACCAACCATCAAAATCTTCTCTTGTTTGGTCGATCATCCCGGTAAACTCTGAAATTGCCCTGTGAGACGAAGGTTTGCCTTGTTGGAAATGAGTTTGGGAAAAATCTTTTTCGCGAATTGGTTTGTTTTTCATCGTTTCCCTCCCTTGTAGGCTGATATTTAAAAGTGCAATAACTTGATTATTTATCATAATACATTAAAATTAGCTCTGTGTCAAGGGATATAAAAATTTTAGCGATAGAAACTTCGTGCGACGAAACCAGCGCGTCTGTTGTTGGAAGCGATTATAAAATTCTATCAAATATCACTTACTCTCAAATACCTTTTCACCAAAAAACGCAAGGTGTGGTGCCCGAAGTAGCCAGTCGCCTGCACGAAAAAAAAATTATTCCAACGATCGAAAACGCTTTAAAATCAGCTGGCATTAAGATTGAACAGATTGAAGCAGTGGCAGTTACCCAAGGACCAGGGTTAGTGGGTTCGCTACTAGTCGGAGTTGAAACCGCTAAGACCATAGCATGGCTACGGCATTTACCGATCCAAGGAGTCAACCACATTTACGCGCACTTAATTTCGCCGATCACCTCATTTGATAATTTTAAAACAATCAAATTTCCCGTTTTGGTTTTGACTGCCTCGGGCGGACATACGTTTTTAGTGCTACTTCTGTCGTGGACTAATTATCAAGTGCTAGGGCAAACAATCGACGATGCCTCAGGCGAAGCATTTGATAAAATTGCCACATTGCTCGGTCTCCCCTATCCAGGAGGACCAGCGCTAGAGAAACTGGCGCGAGAGTTTCAGGGGCAATCAAAAATTATTTTCCCCAGCCCTAAAATTAACTCTGATGATTTGAATTTTTCATTTTCCGGACTGAAAACAGCTGTCCTTTACTATCTACAAAAAAACCCGGGGGCTAAAAAAACAGAAGTGGCTTACGCCAGCCAACAAGCTATAATTAAGGTGCTAGTTGAAAAAACCGAAAGAGCATTTGCCCAGTTCAAGCCAAAAACAATTTTTATTGCCGGAGGAGTATCTGCCAATAACGCCCTCCGCCAAACAATGATTGAAAAGTTTAGCGCCCGCGCGCCAATTTATTTTCCCGCCAAAGGATTTTTTGGCGACAATGCTGGTATGATTGGTCTGGCATTTTTTCTAAATCTCAAAACTCCCAGTGAAGCTTGGGATAAAATCAAAGCCCAGCCGAATTTAAAATTGTAGTCGCAAGATATAAAACATCTTATGCCAAACGATCCAATCCTCGCATCCCTCAATCCGATTCAAGCCCAAGCCGCCCAAATAAAAGACGGACCAATTTTGATATTGGCAGGAGCCGGAAGCGGAAAAACCAAAACTCTAACCCATCGGATTGCCTATCTAATCAAGCGACACCATATCGCCCCGAGCGCGATATTAGCCGTTACTTTTACCAATAAAGCGTCTGAGGAAATGCAAAATCGCATCAACCAGCTACTTGGTCTTACTTCCCCCCTGGCGTGGATGGGAACTTTTCACTCGGTCTGCGTCAAAATCCTGCGCCGAGAATTAAACCGCGCCTCTTTGCCTTTCACCTCAAATTTTTCTATTTGGGATACCCAAGATCAGCTTCAAGCCATTAAAAAGATAATGAAAATGATCGGGCTTGACCCTAAAAAATTTAATCCGCGGGTAATCAGCGCCTATATCTCGTCAGCCAAAAACGAAATGACAGGTAGCGACGATATGAAAAAATACATTGAAGGATATTTCCAAGAAAACGCCAATCAAGTTTTTGAGCAATACGAACTACTGCTGAAAAAATATAACGCCCTTGACTTTGACGACCTGCTACTTAAAACCGTTGAACTTTTTACTACCCACCCTGAAATTTTAGCGCGTTACCAAAACTTATTTCAATACATTTTGGTTGACGAGTATCAGGATACTAACGAAATTCAATATCAACTGGTAAAAAAACTAGCCCAAAAACATAATAACATTTGTGCCATCGGAGACGATTGGCAGTCCGTGTACCAGTTTAGAGGGGCAAATTTTCGCAATATCTTAAATTTTGAAAAAGATTATCCAACCGCGCAAGTTTTTAAACTAGAGCAAAACTACCGCTCAACGAAAAAAATCCTGGAAGCTGGACAAAAAGTGATAGAAAAAAACTTATTTCGGACCGATAAAAAATTATGGACCGGCAACCCCGCTGGCGCGCCGATTACTTTAGCCCGTTTATCTGACGAAAAAGAAGAAGCGATTTTTATTATCAATGAAATAAAAGATTTGGAGCATTTTGATCTGAACCCGGAAGATATGGTAATTTTGTACCGAACACACGCTCAATCGCGCGCTTTGGAAGAGGAATTTATAAAAGTAAGCATGCCTTACCAAATTATCGGCGGAGTAAATTTCTATGAACGAAGCGAGATTAAAGATGTGTTAGCATACCTCCGCCTTCTGGCTAATCCCAAGGACTGGTTAAGCTTGGAAAGGATAGCCGGGCGACCACCAAGGGGTATTGGACCAAAAACATTGGCTCAGGGCGGACAGAAACTTGATTTATTCAGAGAAAAAATAGCGCAAATCAGTATATTAGCCAAAGATAAAACACCATCGGAGACCATTTATTTAGTGGTTAAAAAAACTGGCTATAAGGATTGGCTCCTGGATGGTACGATTGAGGGCGAAACGCGCTGGGAAAACATCAAAGAGCTAAAATCAGTGGCTACCGAATTTGCCAATCTAGATGAATTTTTAGAAAAAACCGCGCTTTATCAGTCAACTGACAAGATGGGCAACGAACCAAAATTAAAATTGATGACTTTCCACACTGCCAAAGGGCTTGAATTCCCAGTGGTTTTTATGATTGGAATGGAGGAAGGATTATTCCCGCACTCGCGTAGCCTCTTGGAACCGCAAAAGATCGAAGAGGAGCGCCGTCTGTGTTATGTTGGAATAACTAGGGCTAAACAGCGACTTTATCTTACCCACACGGACTTTAGAAAAATTTATGGTTCACTACAATCGTTCGCGCCCTCGCGGTTTCTGGATGAAATACCGCCTCAGATTCTTGATAGAATTTGAGAATAAAATTATTTTCAATTTTTAACGGTATTATTTTTTAATTACACGACTTACGAAAAATATCATTATACCCTCTTGTCATCCTCAACCGACTGCCCCCCTTGTCATCCTCAACCGAAAGCGAAGCGCTTCGGATTGGGGATCCACCCCCTCCGTCATCCCGCACTTGATGCGGGATCCATCCCCTCCCGTCATC
>PFTZ01000038.1 GCA_002789815.1 Candidatus Berkelbacteria bacterium CG_4_9_14_3_um_filter_39_23 | reverse complement strand
TTATTGATTTTATTTTAGAGTCTGTCAAATAAAATATAACCAGTTTTATGAAATGGGAAGCATACGAAAAACAAGAGGGAAAAAATAAGAGGAAAAAACCGGCGCGACATAGAGTCCATAATAAAAAAGCTTTTGTGCTAAAAGAAATTTTAAGCAAAAAAAGAAAGTAGGACTTATTATGGAAAACAAACTGATCGCCATTGTCGGACCGACTGCGTCTGGCAAAACCGATCTAGCAAAAGCGCTGTATCGGAAATTTTCGGGTGTGGTGATTTCGGTTGATAGCCGTCAGATTTACCAAAAATTAGATATTGGCACAGGCAAGGATAAAAGTTTTTTGCAGGAGATGATTGATATTGTCTCGCCAGAAGAAAATTTCAGTGTTGTTCGCTTTCAGCAAAAAGTTTTAAAAACAATTGACAAGGTATTCTTACGAGGTAAAGTGCCTTTTTTGGTCGGTGGAACTGGGTTTTATTTAGATAGCGTAATTTTTCAGCGCGAGTACCCGCAAGTAGCACCCAATGAAAAATTGCGATCGCAATATAACAAAAAAACTATTGCAGAATTATTTGGAATACTTAAAACAAAAGACGTTGAGTCAGCCAAAAGAACCGGTAAAAATAAACGGCGACTAATTCGCGCGCTGGAAATCATTGAGCAAACTGGCAAAACAATTCCAATATTTCAAAATAATTCGCTCAGGTTTCCGTCCTTAATTTTAGGAATTAAAATTGATAGTGAGCTTCTTTATCAGCGCATTGACGAACGAGTGGACGAACGGATTAAAGATGGAATGATCGCAGAAGTGCGTGATTTAATTCAAAGCGGAGTTTCTAGAACATGGCTTAAAAATCTAGGGCTCGAGTATCGTTTTATCACCGAATATTTAGAAGCGAAAACCACCAGAGATAAAATGATTCAGCAATTAAAATTTGCTATTCATGGCTATGCCCGACGGCAAATGACTTGGTGGAGAAGGTACCCGAATATTAAATGGCTCGAATTGAAAAATTTTACCAAGCAAGAAATACATCGCGAAGCGGAAAAGTTAGTGAAGCAATTTTTGAATATTTGAAAATGGTATTATTGAAAATTTATTGAAAGTTGTAAATTAAATATTGAAAATTAAATTTTAGTATATGAAATACGGCAAAGTTTTATGCGCTTCTTTAAACGGTATTGACGCGATTTTGACAGAAGTTGAAGTTGATATTTCTGGTGGTTTGCCGGGTTTTGCAGTGGTGGGAATGGCAGGTAAATCCGTTGGTGAAGCCAAGGATCGAGTGCGCGGAGCGCTCAAACATTCAGGATTTAAAATTCCAGCTGAACGCATTACCATCAATTTGGCGCCAGCTGATTTGAAAAAGGAAGGAACGCATTACGATCTTGCGATCGCAATATGTATATTGAGTGCTTGCGGTGGTATAGAAAATGCCATTATTCCCCAGGACGTGATGTTTATTGGCGAGCTTTCGTTAAACGGCAAAGTAAGGGGGGTTAAGGGCGTTTTAGTGATGGCAGAGCTGGCGCAAAATATGAAAATGAAATATTTAGTTTTGCCAAAGCAAAATTTGCGCGAAGCTAGTTTAATCCAAGGGATCAATTTAGTACCGATTGAATATTTGAAGGAATTGGTTTTAATGCTGGAAGCTGGCAAATTGTTAACTCAAAAGGCGAGTATAAAAATCACTCACAAAATCGATTCTGAATATGATTTTTCCTTAATCCGCGGGCAGGAGAGCGCCAAGCGCGCCCTTACCATTGCGTCAGCTGGCGGGCATAATTTACTGATGAGCGGACCGCCAGGCACTGGAAAAACGCTTCTTGCTCGCACGATTCCGACAATTTTACCAACGCTTTCCAAGGAAGAAATGTTAGAGGTGACAAAAATTTATTCAGTCACCGGCAAACTCCCCAAAAATCAAGCGGTCATTACTCAAAGTCCTTTTCGTAGTCCGCATCATACCGCCTCTCATGTGGCGCTAGTTGGTGGCGGATCGAGTGCCAGTCCGGGCGAGGTGACTCTGGCGCACAGAGGGGTTTTGTTTTTAGACGAAATACCAGAGTTTCATCGGCAAACCCTTGAAGCGCTTCGCCAGCCGCTTGAAGATGGGGTGATAACTGTCTCGCGCGCCAGTGGCACATTGACATTTCCAGCTAAATTTATGCTTATTGCTTCAAGTAATCCTTGTCCATGCGGGTATTTAGGCGATCCCAAAAAAGAATGTTCGTGCACCCCGATGCAAATTATTCATTATCAAAAAAAATTGTCAGGACCGCTACTTGACCGAATTGATATGAAAATAGTAGTGGAAAGATTTGATACCAAAAAATTTGCTGGTAAAGTTGCAGAAGGTGAGAGCGATGAAATTAGAGCCAAGGTAACCAAGGCTAGGAATATTCAGAGGAAAAGATATGCCAAAATAAAGGCAATGACGAATGCTGATTTAAAGATTAAAAATATCGAGGGTTATTGTCAGATTCCCGAAACAGAGAAAATGTATCTTATCCGTTCAATGGAGAATTCCAATCTTTCAGCGCGCGGTTATCACAAAATTTTAAAAATTGCCCGCACGATCGCAGATCTTGATCAAAGTGAAAAAATCAAGCAAAAACATTTGTTTGAGGCGCTTTCGTACTACGATAATCAGGCGCTAAATATGTAAAAATTGCGTAATTTTTTGCGCGCTTTTTGTCAAGATACCAGTTCCTTTGTCGGCAAAGTATAGTCCGAAAATAATTAGTATAGATAGCGCGACCAAAAAAATAATTCGCGCTGTATCGCGTCTGACTCTTTTTGCTAAAGCTTGGCTGATAGCATTGCTATGCTCTGGAAGATTTGATACGTCGATTGATTCTGGTGGCGCGTTCTTAATGTCCTGTTTGTCCTGCGAGATCAATCGTTTTAAAATTTCTTCCCTTTGGGAATGCGATATTTTAGATTTTATGTTTTTCATTTTTTATTTTTTATCAGGCGTGGGCGAGAATCGAACTCGCTCGTAGAGGATTTGCAGTCCCCTGCCTTCCCACTTGGCTACCACGCCACTATTGTTTTCTCTCTGCCTATTTATCATATCTTACAAAAAAATCCCCTAGATTGCTAGGGGGAGGGTTGGCTAGTTCTTGTCAAACACCAATAGTATTCGGCTTCACAGTCGGCTACCCCCTGATTGTCAAGTTGCGATAATTATTTTTTTGATATTATTATAAAATAGTTTTTAAGTCAATAGTATAATTTTTTATTCAGTTTTAGTATCATTTATATTGTCCGGCAAAGGCGCGTTTTGATTGTTGGTTTGCTTGATTTGTTCGGTTGGCTGAGATCGATCGTCGCTAGTTTGTTCTACTTGCTTGGACGCTCCGGCGCTATTTCCAGCTGATTCATTTGCTTTGGCAATTTTGGTAATAGTGATCGTAGCTTCGCCAACATTGCCAGCGCTATCTTCAGCGGTAATTCTAAAAATATATTGTCCGACTTTGGCGCGATCATAATGCCAAGTTGCCACCACGCCGTCAGTGTCCACTGATCCAATCAGCGCGTCATTTATATACACAGACATTTTAACTACTTTGACATTATCGGTCGCGTTAGCTTCAATGGCTAAATCTCCGCTGGTCCATTCATACGATGGGCTGGTTGGCTTGGTGATTGCAACGATTGGTTTAGTCGTATCCGGGGCAGGGGCAGTTTCAATCGGAGTGGCAGTGGGTGATGGAGAAGTTGCTGTTTCTGTCGGCTTTGCAGTATGATTGGTTGCGCTAGTCGGATTATCAGTTTTAGTTTCATTGGTTGGGACCGTAGAGTTAATCGGCGAGATAGTATTGCCCAAGTCAGTGAACCATTTTTTTATTGCGTCTGGTGGTAAGCCAAAAAGATCTTTCATTGCGTGCGTGCTGTAACCGGAGTAAAAATATTGGTAGTCCTCTGCCACAATCTCGCCATCAGAGTGATCCCAGCCGAGCGAGTAGTCTGACGCGGTTTTTTCTTTCGGAAGCAAACGAGTAGAATAATAGTCATCAGGAAAGCGCGTGCCCACCCCGAGATTTAATTTTGTCCATTTATAGTAAAGCGACCAGTGGTGCCCGTATTCATGCGTTAAAATAATTTTCATATAGTCAATTAGATATTTTGAATCTTTGTAATTGTGCACATTGAGCGTGATCCAGCCAAATGCGTCGGTGATGGTGTTACCGCTGGTTGAATACGAGCCAGTATAATTTCCGTTCCACTGACAATCAGCGCAATCAGTAATAATAATTTGGCGCATTTGTTTAATTTCAGTCTTAGTCCAAAGTAAATTATTTTTAAAAAAATCTTTCAGCGGAGTTTCGAGATTAGCGTTTTTTTCAGTTTCGTCTCTGAAAGGGATTTGATCAGGCGCAGATATGGCGGTGGTGGCATTAACCAGGAAGTTGTAAGTCGCAACATCGGTTTCAGTTACTCCGCCTTCCGATGCGATCGCAACTTGATTCCCACTTTCAGTTTTCTCAATAATTTTTTCAGTTTTAGCTTGCGGGGCAGGGTTGGTTGGCGGAGGAGCTTGCTGGATGGCTTTTTTTGTTTTTGCGGTAGGCGGGATGTTGGTGATTGCTGGCGTAACTTCCGCAACAGGTGGAGTTGGTTCTTTTTCAGGCGCGACTGTCTGACTCGTGACAGGCGCGTTGGTGGCTTTTTTTGTTTCAAATAATGTGCTGGCAAGCTTGACACTTTGAAAAGCTAGAGCGGTGGTTGAGGACACAAAAAGAGCAATTACAAAAAATGTCAGGGCTAATTTTTGGAAATGACTTTTTAGGATCATAGTGCCATTATATCACAAAAATCCTAACTAATGTGTTAGGACTTTGGAGTATATCTACAACCACGCTCGAACTCATTTTATGCGAAATTCCTGAAAAACGGAAGATTGCCGCTCGCTTCGCTCGCGGTATCTCCGCCCCAGCGGTTCGTCGCCTAACAGCGGTCAAAGCCCGCAAAATTTCTTTCAATTCTTTAGAGGGCGCACGCAAAAATCTTTTTCAATAGACTCATTACGAAACAATCTTTTCTACTGTAATTAAATAATTTTGGCTAAAAAACAATTTATCACTCGTAGCGTAACCCCGTTACGCTTTCCTCACTCTTTATTTCAAGACGGCTGAATACCTCGGAGCTTGCTCCGAGGATGAAGCCATCTTTCAGATAGCAAAACAAAGAATACCAAGGAACTTGCTCCGCCGGATTCTTTATTGTTTTCGCTCAAAATTATTTAATTTCGCTACGAAAAATTATTTCGTAATGAGTCT
>PFTZ01000097.1 GCA_002789815.1 Candidatus Berkelbacteria bacterium CG_4_9_14_3_um_filter_39_23 | reverse complement strand
GCCTCGCCCTCGCCTTCGGCTCGGGCTTCGGCGGGCAGTCTTGCGAGCAAATCAAAGGGCTTTTTGAAATCAATTGAAAGTTTTTGCTGGCTGATTTGGCGGTTTGCAAACTTGAAAAGTTTGTCTTGTCCCGCCACAGCGGGACAAAAGCCGATTTTTTTTCTTTCGTCTTTAACGAAAGGCAAAGTGAGATTTTATTAAATTGTCGGTGTAAAGCGTTGCCTTTTTCAAATATAATTAAGGAGTAAAAAAACTATGACTAAATACTTTATCTATTGCAGAAAATCCACCGAGGAAGAAGAAAGACAAATTTTGTCTATTGAGGCGCAACTTGCCGAGCTTCGGGATTTCGCCAAGCAAAATAATCTTTTTATCGTAAAGGAATTTACTGAAAGCAAAACCGCCAAAGAACCCGGCAGACCGATTTTTAATGCAATGCTTGGCGAAATTGAAAAAGGCAACGCTTCGGGAATTTTAGCGTGGAATCCTGATAGATTAGCCAGAAATTCAATTGATGGCGGACGAATTATTTATTTGGTGGATACCGGAAAAATCCAATCGCTAAAATTCCCAACATTTTGGTTTGAAACGACGCCACAAGGAAAATTCATGTTGAGCGTCGCTTTTGGACAGGCAAAATATTATACCGACAATTTAAGAGAAAACATTTTGCGCGGTATTCGGCAAAAAATACGCCGGGGCGAACTTTCGGCAAAAGCCCCTTTGGGATATTTCAATGAACCTCGTTTGAGGACTATTGAACCTGATAAAAAAACCTTTAGCAAAGTGGAGGAAGTTTTAAGGGCTTTTGCCACCGGAAATTACACATTGTCTCAAATCCGCGACAAAATGTTTTCTCTTGGCTTGGTTGGCCCAAAAAGCGGAAAGAAAATATCCTTGTCTTCGGTTGAGCATATTTTGAAAAATCCTTTTTATTACGGACATTTTCTTTATCGCGGCGAGCTTCATCAGGGAAGCCACAAGCCAATGATTACAAAGAAACTTTTTGACCGAATACAAGAAGCGTTAAAAGACAACGGCAAGCCCCGCAAAAAGCCGAAAGTCAAAGATTTTCCATTTTTGGGTTTTGCCAAATGCGGAGAGTGCGGCTATGCCATCACCGCTGAAAAACAAGTTAAAAAGAGCGGGCTGGAATTTGTTTATTACCACTGCACCTATAAAAGCAAAACTCAAAAATGCTCACAGCGTAGCTTTTTGCGGGAAGAAAAACTTGCCGAACAGATAAAAGAACAATGCCAAAAAGTTTCTTTGCCTGATGTTTGGCGGGAAAGATATTTGGACAAGTTGAATGAATGGGAAAACGAGAAACGCCAAACATCAGACCTTTTCGCTCAAAATCTCAAAAGGAAAATTGAGGAATTTAAAATAAAGATAAGCCGGCTTACTGACGCCTACCTTGAAGGAACTTTTGAACTTGCGGAATTTCAGCAAAAGAAAAACGCCCTGATGAGTGAAAAGAAAACTTTGGAGGAAAAACTATCGGATTTTGAGCGAAAAGGCAATCACTGGCTTGAACTCACCCGAAATTGGATAATTGAAGCCAACCAAGCCAAAAATATCGCTTTGCAAGAAAATTTTTCCGAG
>PFTZ01000058.1 GCA_002789815.1 Candidatus Berkelbacteria bacterium CG_4_9_14_3_um_filter_39_23 | reverse complement strand
GAAAGCCCCCCGCGAAATTCTGAAAATGCGGCGGAGCCGCACCGATGACAATTTTCTCCCTTCGGGAGATCTACCGAAGGTACGACAAGTTTTTCTTTGGCGGCAAATTCTTTTGATTGATTTATTATTGATGGTATAAATTCAAAACGCAAAACTACTTAGCTACCCACCCGCCATCAACAACTAAAACTTCGCCATTGACAAAATCTGATTCATCAGACGCTAAATAAACTGCGGCCATCGCGATATCTTCTGGTTCACCTAATCGAGGATAAGGAGTTGAGCTCTCTAAAAATTGTTTTGTGGCTGGGTCAGTAATCATATCTTTTGTCATCACGGTTTTAATCACCCCGGGAGCGATGCAGTTGACATTAATTTTTTTCGGAGCATATTCCAAGACCATTTCTTTAGTTAAAGCAATTATTCCGCCTTTAGAGGCGCAATAGGCACCGCTTTGAGCAAATCCAACCAAACCAGCAATTGAGGCTATGCTTATAATTTTGCCTTTACCTTGTTTGAGCATTTCAGGAATTACTCTTTTAGAGCCCAAGAAAACGCTCTTGAGATTAACATTTAAAACCGTATCCCAGTTTTCCTCAGACATTTCATGAAGATTGTAAGCTCTATGAATACCAGCATTATTGACCAAAATATCCACCTGACCAAATTTGTCCAAACAAGTTTTTACCATCTGTTCAATATCTGCTGTTTTACTAACATCTGTTTTAACAAAAACTACTTCTCCGTTTATTTTCCGAATTTGTTCCACCGTTTCCTTCCCACCCTCCTCTGACCAATCAGCCACCACTACTTTGGCTCCTTCTTTAACAAAAGCCAATGCAATGCCTCGACCGATACCAGAGCCGGCGCCAGTAATAATCGCAATTTTGTTTTGTAAGCGCATAAGTTTTTTCTTAAAAATAAAATTAATTTTTTAATAACAGAATGTTGACCGGATATTCTGTAAGATAATTATGAATATTATGAAAAAATTTTCTTTTCCAAAAATATGGTTCGAGCCGATGTT
>PFTZ01000072.1 GCA_002789815.1 Candidatus Berkelbacteria bacterium CG_4_9_14_3_um_filter_39_23 | reverse complement strand
ATTTTTCCGTCGCCACCGAATTTCGTGCCAACAGAGTTGGCGCGTCGCCGTTAATTAAAAATCACTCTGATTTTCCTATCCTTCAATCAACTATTGTCCATCCATTTCCTTGTTTAGTTTCAAATAAAGGTCGTGCTTTTTTCTTAATCTCATCTACTTCCTCTGGAGTAAACCCTACAATCTTTACATTTTTAACTAATTCTGAAGGTAGTATAAATTCAGAATCTTTGACCCCACTTGTTAGATATTTTCTCGCTTCTTCTCGGGGAACATCTATATAAGAAAGCACCCCATTATAACCACGTAAAAATGGTAACGCAATGCCCTCTAATGAATTTGTATATGAAGGATTGTGGCCGGCTTCGTTTGGTCTATTGCCACGCCAGAGTCTAACATGTCCATCTTGAACATCAGTAAGACCTTTTCTTATTGCGTCTGCTAGCTCGACCAAAGCACGCATTTTGAGATTATTTTCGTAGGTTTGCCCATCGCTTAATATCTGCCCAGATTCATTGATAACCATTTCATAAGTATTTATGCGTTCACTATAAATTTTTGCAAGTTCGGGATTATTGTCTAAAAGTTCGTGTATTGGTGATTCCTGTATTTTTCCTTCGGTAGGCGTTTCGGGGTTACCTCCGGTTATATTTAATTGTTTCCGCAATTCTTGCAGTTTTTGTTTATCTTCTTGCTCTTAAAGTTTTCGCATTGTTTCTAAATCTTTAGATTCAGATTCGCGTTCAGAAAGATTACCCTTATTAAAGTATTTTTCTTTTAAGAAAGTTGTAAATTCTTTCATTTCTGGGCGGTATTTTTCCAATTTTTCCGCACGAGCTTTCTTTTCTTCCTCTGAAAATTCCCGCCCATTTTCAATTATTGGCTGGTAATCCTCCCCGCCATTATGGATTCTAAAATTTCCAACTCCTTCATCAATTTCTAATTTTTCATCCGGCTCAACCTGTCTTTCTTTGTAAAATTCTTCCAAAAGATTGTGGCTATTCGCTAATAATTTTTCATTTTCTTTGTTCCATTTTTGGTATTCTTCCGTTTCTTCATTTTGTGAACATTCTTTCATCGCTTCCCAATACGCCTCGTCAATTTTTGATGTTTTGGCTTCTTCTGGCGTTATATTGTATTTCTTTGCTACTTTTTCAAAAGCTTCATTTTGGCCGACAAATCTTTCTTCAGGTTCATTTGAAGGCGAAACTTCAACATAAGGAACGGGTAAACCTCTTTCAATATGACCCTCGCAAGAATCGGATGTTGGCAATTCATTCGCTTTAAACATAACGACAGTTTCTTTAATTCCTTCTTCAATCGGCTTACCTAATCTGTCGCTGATACTTTCAACATCGTGTCTTATTTCTTCTAGTTTCAAATTCTTTTCCTGACCTTCCACTTTTTTTTGATTTTCTGTCGGGCTTTCTGTTGACTTGTTTAAATTTTCTGGCGGGCTTTGGGGTGATTCTGAAACTGACGGAACTTCTTGTTTTGGCTCAGGATTTTTCGCTTCTTCCGGTGGCTTCGGTTGATTAAATTGTTTTTCAAAATTTTCCATATTATTAAATTAAATCTTTTGCATTTATATTCAAATTCAAGGCCTTGGCAACCTTTTGAATGGTTAAAAGCGAAGGATTTATGACGCCCCGTTCTAATCCGCTAATATAAGACCTGTGAACGTCAAGAATTCTTGCAATATCTCCTTGAGACATTTTCTTTTTTAGGCGAATTTCGCGGACTTTTTGACCAAATTTTATTACTTCATTTTTCATAAAGGAATTTATCCACTATGGCGAGCAATTATGCTACATTATAAAAGGGAGTAAAAACTTGTTGTGCGCGCACGGGTGGGCGGGGTAAACACAACTTCCTTCTGGGCGGCGTATTTCGCAAAGCGAAATACGAAATTGCGGTGGCGAAAAAAGAAGTGGCAAAAACAAGGGCAGGCAAAAAACTTGTCCTGAGCGTAGTTGAACGGATTCCTTCCCCAACCCCCTTCCTTTTTGCCCGCCCGAGCGTTCGGTTTCTGCCGCGCAAAGCGCGGCAATCAGTCGGAGTTTCGTTCAAAATAGGTTCGCACATCGTCGAGTAAGTTTGACCAATCAAGACATTTCAAATCAAATTGTTAAGTTTATCGGCAAATCTCGTTGGAGGGCGAGCGAGCAACCAAATGTCCCTCAATTTTTGAAATGTCTTGATTGGTCGGGGTGGCGAGATTCGAACTCACGACCTCATCGTCCCGAACGATGCGCGCTACCACTGCGCTACACCCCGCAATGAAAATTTTGGTTTTTGAAAAATCTATATTATCTGCGAAATTTGTGTATCTGTATGCTATTTCACCACCTCAAATATTCTGGTAATTTTTTTAGCTTTCCTGTGTGAAAAGTCAATATCAACCAAAACGCCACAAACTATGGCTGGAAATTCGCCTGGTTCGGTTTTGAATTTGAGCCCTGTTTCAAAATGCTTGATAATTTCTTGGAAATCGATACCGATTGAGCTATTTTGCGAGCCACACATTCCTGCGTCAGTAATATATGCTGTGCCACCGGGCAAAATCCTTTCATCAGCGGTTTGAATATGCGTATGAGTTCCGAACACCGCACTGGCTTTACCGTCAAACGCCAAGCCAAAAGTAATTTTTTCACTGGTAGCTTCGCCGTGAAAATCAACCACCACCAATTTATTTTTATGCTCGCTTAAAAATTCCTTAAAAATTCGAAACGGGCTTTCAATATACTCCGGCATAAAAACCAGCCCCTGCAAGCTTACCAGCAAAATCTCCTCGCCTAAAATTTTCATTTTCAAAAATCCAACCCCGGGCACGCGCGAGTCGCTCGGATAGTTAAGCGGTCGAACCAAATCGTCTCGCTCCCAAATCGATCCATTTTTTACGCCTTTAAAAATATGATTGCCAGCGGTAAAATAATTTATCCCCGCATCTTTCATCTCGTCCAAAGTTTTATTGCTTGCGCCTGATCCGTGAGATATGTTTTCGCAATTGGCAATCACAATATCTGGCTTAAATTTTTTCTTTAACTTTGGCAAGACCTTTTTCACCGCCTCGCGCCCAGTTTTCCCCACAATATCACCTAAAAATATAATTTTCATAATAATACACCGATACACAAATTTCACAGATAACGCAAATCTTCACAAAAATTTATGTATTGATTAATCTTTTTATTTTAACACTATCTTTCGAGACGGCAAATATTAATCCAAGCTTTATTGACCGCGCTTTTAAATAATTTAATACTTGCTTGATGTGCTTGGGATAAATATCATCCGCAACCTTTAACTCAACTACTATCTTTTTATCAATTAAAAAATCAAGATAATACCTTCCGACAACTTTTTCCTCAAATTTAATTGGACAATATAATTCTTTATAATAACAATTTTTTTCCTTGAGTAATAATTGTTCAAACGCTTGCTGATAAATTTTTTCTTTATGTCCATATTGCAGGCGATTATAAACTAGATATATTAAGCCTATCAGACGAAAACTTAGTTTGTTGATATTGTGCATTTGAGCTTTTATTGCGTCTGTGTAATCTGCGCTATTTGCGTATCTGTGTATTACTTCGCGTATTCCACTGCCCTCGTCTCGCGGATAACATTAACTTTAATCGTGCCCGGATACTGCATATCAGCCTCAATTTTTTTTGCGATATCTCGCGCCAACTTTAAAGATTCTAAATCGTCTATTTCTTCTGGTCTAACCAAAATTCTAATCTCGCGCCCGGCTTGAATGGCGTAAGATTTTTCCACTCCCCTAAAACCATTGGCGACATTTTCCAGCTCGGTTAGTCGTTTAATATATGACTCAACCGATTCGCGCCTAGCGCCTGGTCGCGCGCCTGAAATCGCGTCAGCCGAGCGAACCAAAATCGCCTCAACTGTTTTTGGCTCAATGTCATCATGATGCGCGCCGATCGCGTTCACTACAATTTCAGACAAGCCATATTTTTTAGCAATGTCCATTGAAATATGATGATGCGCGCCTTCAACTTCATGGTCAACCGCTTTACCAATGTCGTGGAGTAGCCCGGCTTTTTTAGCGATATTTACATCAGCGCCTAGCTCCTGCGCCAAAATTCCAGCAATGGTTGAAACTTCCATACTATGCTTTAATTGATTTTGCCCGTAAGAAGTACGAAATTTCAATCTACCGAGCAATTTAACCAAATCAGGTTGAAGCCCGGGTACACCTGCTTCGTAAGCTGCTTGCTCGCCTGCTTCCTTGATTTCCTTGCCCACATTTTCCGTTACCTTTTGAAAAACCTCCTCAATCCGAGACGGCTGAATCCGTCCGTCCTCCACTAATTTTTCCAAAGTTAATTTGCCAATATACCGACGAACCGGATCAAAAGACGAAACCGATACAGCATCGGGCGTATCGTCAATCACTACATCAACCCCGGTCAATTTTTCAAACGCCTGCACATTGCGCCCTTCTTTTCCGATAATCCGCCCTTTCATCTCGTCAGTAGGTAAAGTTACAGTGTACGAAGTATGCTCAGCGGAAAATTCGCTACTGATTCGCTCGATAGCGCGAGATAAAATCTTGCGCGCTTCTTTATCTTGGTCTTCTTGTAAAATTTTTTTATAACTTTTAATTTTTTCTACAATATCCTGCTGATAATCTTTTTCAACTTGCTCAAATAGCTGTTTCCTGGCTTCTTCTTTTTTCATTCCAGCGATTTTTTGCAAAGTATCAAAATGCTTTTGGCGAATCTCCTCAATATCCCGCCTCACTTGCCGAATTTCTGTTTTATTCTTTTCAATATCTTTCCGTTCGCTGTCAACCGACTCCACCCTTCTGTCAACCATTGTTTCTCGCTCGCGCAGTTGCGTTTCAATTTTATCGAGCGCCTGGCGTTTTTTTTCTTCCTCTTGTTTGACTTTTTCTTTTATTTCAAAAGCTTCATCTTTGGCTTTCAAGATGATTTCCTTTTGATGAGTAAGAATTTTCTCCTCTTTTTGGTTAATCCATCGTTTTCTGACTACATTTCCGCCCACGCTTCCAGCCCCAACTCCAGCCACGGCTGAAAGAATAATCCAAAGATACAATTCCATTTTCGCATCCTTTCCAAGGCATTTCACAGAAATAATCAAGTTGTAATACAATTAAATTCATTTTATGCCGATAATTATATTTAAATCTGTTATTATTATAATATACAAAACGAAAATTGTCAAACAAGGGTGTCAGAAATCAAAATCCAGATTTCTCACAAAATCAAAAAACCAAAACACTTTTTTTACCAGAAAAAATTAACTTTGAATTGGCTAGTAATTCCTCTTTGATTACAATTTCTCGGGGCAGATTATGAATCGCGTTTAACAAAATTTTTTGGTCGTACTGATAATTTGCGCCACGACGGGTGCCTACATCGTGAGTGATGAAATTATTTTTATCGTATCCGAAAATTACTACCATATGATAAATTGGTCCCGGATTTTGAAAATAAGGATTTTTCAACTCCCGCCCAGCAGTCGGCGCAATAACAAGTTTTCCTGCGCTAACTATTTTTTTAATATCATCTGAATTCTCAATATCCGCAACTTCTGATTTAATGCCATAAATTTTTTCTGCCATTTCTTTAACTTTTTTCAGCGATAAATCAAAGTGCCCGCCCCAGTTTTCCTCTTGCCACGCCACCATTTTTTTAATTTCTTTATCGCCTGCTTGGGCGTTGATTTCGCTGGCTCGGTTGTTATCTAAATAATTTTTTGCGATTATAAGCGTGGCTTCCTCGCAAGCTTCCCTGTGCAGATCATCCCAAATTTTCTTTGGCGCTTGAGAAATGAATGGCACATTTTTTATCAAAAAATTATCTGGCAGAATTTTTTCCGCTGACTTTTTAGCTACTTCTAAAACAGGGGACTGGGCAGGGGATTTAGTCTGAATTTTTTCTAGATTATTTTCTGGTTTTTTCTCCCGACTCTCCCCCACTTCTTTTGATGGTAATGGTTGCTGGTTTAACAAAATTATTAAAAAAACAATAAAACCAAGCGAGACAAAAACCAATATTTGTTTTGAAAAAATTTTCATAATAAAGAGCCCGCCCCAAAACATCCTTTATTTTTCAGCTGTCTGTGATATTTAATCGCAAAACGGTGCGCCTCGTCGCGGCTATGGATTGCAACGCGCTGAATTTCTTTAGAAATTTTATCTCCAAAAAATTCATTCTTTTTTCGGCGCGGTCCTTTAGCAATTGCCACGATCGGAATTTCTTTGCCAAATATTTTCTGGGCTAAATTCAGATGAGCTTTTCCGCCATCAATCACTATCAAATTTGGTTTGATCCATTCAATATGTTTTTTTCGCCGCTCGAGCATTTCGCGCATCATCGCTAAATCACCGATATTGTTGTCAACCCAACGGGCTGTCAAATTAGGGTATAAATTTTTAATTTTAAATTTCCGATAATGCTCAAACGCTCTTTGTCCATTGATGAAAATCACTCGGCTACCAACGGTAAATTGCTCGCCTAAATTTGAAATATCAAATGCTTCCACCACAAAATTATTATTGTTAATTTTTATGCGATCGCAAGAAAAAGTGAGAGCAATATCTTGAATATGCGAAAGAGCAAATAATTGTTTTTTGCAAATTTCCGCTTCCTCAAATTTTTGCGCTTTGGCTAAGCGCCTCATCTCAATTGCAATTTTCTTCTTCAGCTCTCCTACCCTGCCTTGTAAAAAAAATTTAATCCGCCTGAAATTTTTTTTATATTCTGATAGCGAAATTTTGCCAGCGCAAATCCCCGGGCAAAGTCCGATATAAGAATAAAAACAGGGCTTGCCTCCAAATGGCTGATCACAAAACGGGAAAATTTTCCTGAGTAATTTAAGCGCGATTTTAAGTTCGCCAGAGCTGGCAAACGGACCAAAATAAATTCCCTTTAATAATTTATTACAAGACGGCGAATACCTCGGAGCTTGCTCCGAGGATGGAGCCATTACCTTTGGCGTAACAAAGAATACCGAGGAGCTTGCCCCGTCGGATTCTTTATTTTTGATTTTTAATTGTAATTTTGAAATTTGACGCTTGGGATTTGAATTACCGATCAAATCTTTTTCTCTTGCTAGTATTATCCTAGGCACCGCTTCGTTAGTAATAAATACTATAAATTTAGACTTGTCGTCTTTTGACAGGATATTGTACTTTGGCTGAAGTCGCCTGATTTCAGCTGATTCCAAAAAAAACGCTTCCAGCGCGCTACCAGTAGATTTAGTTTTAATTTCTGCCACTTCAAAAATCATTTGCTCAATCAGCCGCGTTCCCGATTTTTGAAAATAACTTTTTACGCGCGATTTTAAATTCGTTGCTTTGCCGATATACAAAACCTCTCCGCTGGAATTATAAAAATAATAGACGCCAGGAATAGCTGGCAGTTGCTCGATTTGTTTTTTTAATTTAGCTATTGACATTTGCCTTATAATAAAGTAAATTTATGTTGTATTCAAATATGAAAGTGCAAATTGACAAGGAGGCAAGAAATGCAAT
>PFTZ01000092.1 GCA_002789815.1 Candidatus Berkelbacteria bacterium CG_4_9_14_3_um_filter_39_23 | reverse complement strand
GAATTCATTTCCCCCACACCCCCTTTTCTTCCCGCCCCGCCCTCGCTTTCGCCGCCGCAATTTTTCGTATTTCGCAAAGCGAAATGCGCCGCCGTTTTTAAATTAACTGATTTTGCCCGCAAAATCAACGAAATTGTCAAACCAATATCTTTTGTAATTTTCCAAAACCTCTGCTATTCCTCGTCTTGGTTTGAGTAATAGCTTTGTATTTATGATAAATCCGTTGTACGAAAAATTTCTACTTTCTTTTTGTTCGCCAATTTCAAATATCCTTGAATAGCCGTCAATTTTTCTGTATCCATCCGCGTGTTCTGTCCCTTTCGGATCAACGAACAAAATCAAGTAGCGGTTGCCTTTTTGCGCCCAAAAGATGAAGTCCGGTTTGAAATTGGCGATGTTATTTTCTTTTGGGTTGTAATAAGGAATCAGAACTTCGTCCAGAGTTTGGTCGAGTTTTGAAAACATCCACCAGTCAAAGCGGGGAAAAATATTATCAGGTTTGGCAAGATATTCTTCCAGTTGCTCAATAAATCTTACTTCGCTATCAACATTGATAATATGGTTGAGATAATCAATTTTTTCGGTTTCTGAAACTATCACCGGAAGATAGTAATGGTTAGCCAAATACTTAATACTTATTTTTTGGTTTTTCATTTCAAAATTCCCCACCTGTTCAAATAAAGTCATTTGTCTTTCAAATTCTTTTCTAGGGATTTTGCCATATTGCTTATCTAATTCTTTCTGTCTTTCGGGATAATACCGAACTTCCTCAATTTTTCTTTTTATTTCTTCGTATTTTTCGCCATCGCTAAACCTAATCTTTTTAAAATGCACGATTTCATTTTCCAACTCCTTAAACTTCTCAAACTCCTTGCTTTTAACTCCAAGATAATCAAAAATCCGTTCAAGAATTAACCCCGGCTCAAAAAGCGAATTCCTTTCACCAAAATCATAGTATCGCTCTTTTTCCGCAAAACTTTCTTTTGCTTTCTTCAAAACTTTTACTTCGCAATCATATTTGGCTAAAGCGAT
>PFTZ01000029.1 GCA_002789815.1 Candidatus Berkelbacteria bacterium CG_4_9_14_3_um_filter_39_23 | reverse complement strand
GATGTGCCGTAGCAAAGCGAAGGCATTTTGCACAACTACCGAATATACGCATTGTTTGCGTATAGTGTTTATTTTATATACAATATAAGTATGACATTAGACTATATCAAACGGGAAATGCAAATTAAGAATTATAGTCACAAAACTATCGATTCGTATCTGTATTGCATTAAGTATTTAATTACATATTACCACAAACCGCCAAATAAAATCAATACCGATGAAATCAAGGAATATATTCAATACAAAATTAACAAAGATGTATCAAGTAGCACAATTGCCGTCTATATTAATGCTTTTAATTTTTTGTATCAAAAAATTTATCGCCGATCGTTTGATCTAAAAATCAATATCCCCAAAAGGGCGAAAAAATTACCAATAATTTTATCAAAGACACAAATTCAAACAATAATTCAAAATATAAAAAATACAAAACACAAATTAGTAGTATCAATGGCTCACGCGTCGGGACTGAGGGTAAGCGAAATACAAAGCATAAAAATTCGTGATTTAGATTTGGATCAAAAAATAATTCATATCAAACATGCAAAAGGCAAAAAAGATCGACTCACTATTTTGTCAGATAAAATTATCCCAGATTTAACCAAAATAATAGCAAGCAAAAACTCCAACGACTTTATTTTTGAAAGCGAACGGGGCGGAAAAATGTCAACACGGACACTTCAAAAAATTTTCACCAACGCGCTAAAAAAATCAGACATAAAAAAACTAGCCACCTTTCACTCTCTCCGCCACAGCTTTGCCACCCACTTGCTTGAAAACGGCACCAGCATCCGCTATATTCAAAAACTGCTGGGGCACAGCAATATCCAAACAACGCAAATTTACACCAAAGTAACCAATCCAAATTTAAAAAATATTAAAAGCCCGTTGTGAATAAATTTCAAAAACTTTTTTCCAAGCTCAACTCGCAACAAAAAAAAGCGGTCACCCAAATTGAAGGACCAATTTTGTGTTTGGCTGGACCGGGCACTGGCAAAACCCAAGTGCTAATTCTGCGCATCGCCGAGATTTTAAAGCGAACGCAAATGAACCCATACAATATCTTATGCTTAACTTTCACCGACACTGCGTCAAGCGAAATGCGCCAGCGACTCATCTCGCTTATCGGCAACGAAGGATTTGACGCCACCATTAGCACCTTTCATAGTTTTAGCCAAAGTATTATCACAGAATTTCCCGACTTGTTCGGCTACTTATCAAACGATAAAAACTTTTCATTTGGCGATTTAAAACCGCTTGACGATCTGTCGCGCTTTAAAATTATTGAAAAAATTATATTGAAAAAAAATTGGCAACACCTAAAACCAGCCAAGCAAAATCTGCACTACTTGGAAAAAATTGTCAAAGCAATCGCTGAAATCAAACGAGAACGATTAACGGAAAAAAACATCTTGGCTGATGACAAAAAAAAACGCTCGATAAATAAAAAAATCAAACGAACTAAAGAGCTATTTAATTTTTATAAACTCTACCAAAAAGAACTAGAAAAAAATGGATTTTATGATTATGAGGATATGATCAATTGGGTGGTGGATGAAATGGAAACTAACCACGATTTAGCGCTTGCCTTGCAAGAGCGCTATCAATACATTTTGATTGACGAATATCAAGACTCAAACAACGCGCAAATCGCGCTAGTGAAAAATTTGACTTCTTTTTATGGCAACAAGGCAAACGTGTTTGCGGTTGGCGATCCCAACCAATCAATCTATCGTTTTCAGGGCGCGTCGGACTACAATATCAAATGGTTTAAAAAACATTTCAAAAAAACGCAGATTATTGACTTAAAAATAAATTACCGCTCCAGTCAAAATTTAATTGATAAAGCTACTCGCATAATTCACCCAACTCCCACACCTGCGGATAGTGGGAGTTGGGTGGATATTTTAACAGCAAATACAAAGCAAAAAGGGCAATTCAATTTGATTGAATACGAAAACCAAAATCTGGAAGTTAGCAATATTGCGATCGCAATAAAAAACCTGATTAAAAACAAAACCAAAGCCAGCGATATTGCGATTTTAGTTAGGCAGAATAATCAAATCAATAATTACCTAGAAGCGCTGGCAAGGCAAAATATTCCGTATCAAACTTTGAAACCCGGCAATATATTTGAGAGTCCAATTATTTACAAAATTTTAGCCATCTATCGTTTTTTGGTAAATCCTCATATCCGCGAAAATTGGGGAGAGCTGGCACTTTATCTTCGCGAAATAATTGGTTTAGATCAAATGGATAAACTGCTAAAAACAAATGCCCGTAAATTCATAGCCAACCAAAAAACGCAAAAAGGTGTCCGCCCAAGCACGCGCGCTGTGATAGAAAATTTTTTAGCCATGAGTAAAAATTTGCCGGGTATGCCGTCAGCTAAAGTGATGCAAAACATTTGCGATGAAATAAAAATTCTTCCAGCTATAATCAAAAAACCAGACAAACTTGAATTATTGTCAAGCGTGCAAACATTGTTTGATATGGCGAAACAAACCACTGCTAGCAGTTTGAATTTTATTATTGATATTGATTCGATGATCCGATTAAAAATCAGCCGAGAAAGTCAGCCATTTTTGCTCGGCGAAGAAAACGCGGTGGTAGTGCAAACAATCCACCAAGCCAAAGGCAGGGAATATAGCGCTGTATTTTTGCCAGAAATGCAGGAAAGACTATGGCAAAAAAATGAGCGTGATTATTTTGCGTTCTCACTCGACGGCAAAAAAATTGACAAAAAAAATGAAAACCAAATTTCAAAAGACGAAGCTAAACGGCTTTTTTATGTTGGACTCACCCGCGCCAAAAAAAATTTAATTGTCTCATATTCCAAAAATCGCGATGACAAAAAAAACGATATGAGCCGATTATTTTTTCAACTTTCAGAAAAAGAAAAGATTGAGATGAAAAACGATTCGCTTTCCTTGGCTCAAAAAAGAATTGTGTCAGGCGCGTTGCCCATCAAAAAACTTTTTATGCAAAAAACCGAAAAAGCATATTTGGCAGACAAAGTAAAAAACTTTGTTATGACTCCGACTAGTTTTAATTCATATATAAAATGTCCGCAAGATTTTTTATACAAACACATTTTTCGCATTCCTCAAATCAAAAAACCAGCGCTTTCGTATGGCACAGCGGTGCACCAAGCTATGGAAATTTTCGCTAAAAAATACATCACTTTGGGCAAATTGCCCAGCCAAGATTTTTTAATCAAAAACTTTATTGATGCGATCGCAAAAGAAGTGCTGGATAAAAACGAGCTAAAAAATCTAAGCGCCCAAGGCGTAAAATTGCTAGAAAATTATTACGAAAAAAAATCGCAAGAAATGCTAAAACCAATTTGGCTGGAATATGATTTTAAAAAACACCATATCCATCTAGACGAAATTCAGCTATCTGGGAAAATTGATAAAATTGAATGGCTGGACAAAAAACGTGCAATGGTAAGAGTGGTTGATTACAAAACTGGACGCGCTAGATCGGAAAATGAAATCAGGGGATTAACCGCCAAAAAAGATGAGAGCTATTTGAATCAGCTAAAATTCTACTGGCTACTTGGGCAACTGGACGGGCGTTTTAGCACTAAATGGAAAATAGGGGAAGTGGCGCTTGATTTTCTGGACGATGATTTTCGCTTCAAACGGAGAAGTTTTGTATTTTCTGATAAGGAAATCAATGAACTAAAAAACAAAATCCGCGAAGTTTCTAAAAATATCCAAGCCCTCAAATTCCCGCATCTTGAAAACTCGAGCAAACCCTGCGATTGGTGCGGAAAATAATCGTTTACTATTCAACTACATTTTCCGCGCTACTATTGTTTGTGTTATTATTGCCCCCGTTTCCAACGTTGTCATTGGAATTTTCTATTACATTAACGCTACCTGAAACGGTTTCTGTTGACGTGTTTGTTTCTAATGTCTGGATAGATTGACCAGCGGTAGTGCCCCCGTTACCCTTAATATATTGCGGTTGGTTTGTTTTGGTAGTTTGACCTTCAACTGTATTTATCACTGTATTCCCAGAATTTTCACTTGTCTGCCCGATAACCACCTTGTTGGCAGAAAAATAATCTTCAATGACTGTGCCATCACTTTGTTTGATTTTCCATTTTGTTGTTGTATTTGCACCCGACACAATTTGCGGACCAGTGCCAGTAGCATATTCAATTTTCATCGTCCCGTTTTCATCGGTAATTTTTGCTTGACCGCCATCAATCAACACGCCATTATCGCCAGTCGCGCTAGTGCCGTCCGCATAAACCCTAGTTGGTTTTTCCTCATTTTGAGCCACTTTATTTTCAGGATCGCGCCAGCGAATTACCACTTGCTCCCTGAATTCTGAAGCTTTATCTTCACCTAATTTTTCTTGCAGTATAGTTTGGGTTTGTTGGACAATTTTTCCCTGCGTGGAAGCGATTTGTTCTTTAATTTCTGCTTGGGTGGCTATTTGCCGAGCATTAGATAATTCAGCTTGTCGCGAAAGCTCGTTTTCTTTGATTTGATTAAAAGTTTGATTTTTTAATTGCTTTTTTTCAACAATGCGATTTTGTTTTTGGATCATATTTTCTAACCGAAAGGTTAGATTTTTTACCACATCAGCGCTGTTTTGCTCGGCAGCTAATTTAATTTCCGCTGTCCTCTGGTTGGATAACCCGTTAATCAGCTGAATTTTCGACTCCGCCTTCAATGTAAAAACATTGTAAGAAATCCACTCTTTGGCAAATGTCCAGCGAGTAGGTAACGTGGTACTTTCAGCCCTGACCACGGACGGCGCAACTAACAAAAGCACAAACGCAAATATAAATAACGTTTTTTTCATTATTTCTCTTTAATTAAATTTTGATTTTTTCTAACATCTATATTGTATATTATTATACACTCTGGGAATTTTGTATGCAATTTACGACTTATTTAAACAATCAAGGTTCCATAATTTAGCACAACGATTTTAGTTGTTCGGGTTTAATAATTTCTCGTCTCTTGACAAACTGACAATATGGTCAGTATAATTTAAATATGGCAAAAGAGAGAAAAATTACCAAAAGACAAAGGGAAATTTTGCTGGCAATTTATAATTCTTTGCAAAATGCTGGCTATCCTCCGACATTTGAAGATCTTAAATATAAGCTTGGTATTTCCTCAAACCAAGCAATCATTGACCATCTAAAAGCGCTCGAAAATAAAGAAGTTATTAAAAAAGAAGTTGGCTCGGCAAGGACAATTTTAATCACTGAAAAAGGATACAATACGATTAACAAACCGCCCCTGATGCCTATGCTGGGAACTTCGTATGCTGGCGCAATGACCGCGACTTACCAGCAAAATTTATGGACCAAATTATCAGATGAAGTTAAAATTAAACAAGATATGTTTTTGGTTGAAATATGTGGCGACTCAATGATTGACGCCGGGATAAATACTGGCGACATACTGGTCGCCCAAAGAACTCACGAATTTATTAACAAAGATATTGTGGTCGCCCAATTAAACGACGACACGACCGTCAAACGATTTATTATACAAAATCACGCGCCGAAAAAATTTCTAAAGCCAGAAAACAAAAAATACGATATAATTTTATTTAAGCCTGACACCAAAATGCAAGCCCGCATCATCGGCAAATATATTGACAAAAACATCTTGCCCATCAACCCCAAAACAAAATCGTTTGATAAATAAGAATAGAAGGAGGAGAATAACAGTATGAGCCAAGTAGCCACATTATTTCAACAGGTAAAAATCGATCCGTCGTGGTCTTTTTCAGATAAAACAAGAAAGGATACGACTTATATTTCGCATGGTTATCACCGCTACCCGGCAAAATTTATTCCGCACATAGTTTCTCGCTTGGCGGAAAAATATACACGAGTCGGTGATTTTATTGTTGATCCGTTTGGCGGTTGCGGAACAACGCTTGTTGAATCAAAAGTTATGGGGCGACCATCAATTGCCGTTGATATTAACCCTGTTGCTGTTTTGATTACAAAAGCAAAAATCACGCCGATTGATCTAGTTAAAATTGAAAAGGAATTTTTCATACTCAAAAACAGATTGGAAAAATACAGCGAAAAAACAAGAGTAAAAGCACCTAAACACGAAAGGATTGATTATTGGTTTAAACCAGAAGAAAAAATAAAGCTTGCTTTTATTTTTGCCGAGATTTCAAAAATAAAAAATCAAGATGTCCAAGATTTCTTTTTCTGTGGATTTTCAAACATTCTCAAAAATTGCTCAATATGGCTACAAAAAAGTAATAAACCGACCAGGGATTTTGAAAAAAAGCCGTCAGAGCCGATTAAAACATTTTTAAAGCAAATAAAAATGATGTTGCGAGGCAACGCGCGATTATTTGAATTACTATCAGAAAAAGGTTATTTAAAAGTTCCGAGCAAAGTAGTTTGCACGGACGCAAGGACAACCCCCGCAAAAGACGACAG
>PFTZ01000034.1:233-7090 GCA_002789815.1 Candidatus Berkelbacteria bacterium CG_4_9_14_3_um_filter_39_23 | reverse complement strand
TAGTTTGAAATAATAACATAAATAAATGCCCGGACCAGCGCAAAGCAACAATCAACAACCGTATTTAATTTTCCTCGAGATTTTAATTATCATCGTGGGTTTGGTGTGGGGAATTTGGCAACCAATGAAAACACTCAGGGTTTTGTCATCTGATATCAAACAAAAAAAATCCGCGCTTGAAAAGGTCAAAAGTGAGGAAGACCAGCTAATTATTTTAAAAAGGGATTTCAATAAATATCAAGAAAAAATTGACCTTTTGCAAGTAGCGATGCCCAGTCAGCCGAATGTGGCGGACGCGCTCGTGGCGCTTGAAGCAATCGGCAGTCAAGCCGGAGCAACTATCACCGAACTAACACCCACCAGCGAAAGCAAGGACGGCAAAATAATTTTTGATTATAACGTTCAGTCTAGCTTTGAAGGCGCCAAACAAATTATCTCCCTGCTCAACAATAATCTCCGTCCCATTAAAATTATCGGGATAACGCTCGGCGCCACCACCAACGCGACTGAGGAACCAATCAATCTAACATTTCAGCTGGAAATGCCATACTTAGCGGACATTGGCGCTACTTTAAATAATTCGCCTAATTCGCCAGCTCCAGCCGAGCCTTCAATTTCGGCTGACGAAGTAAGCGATGAAACAAACGTAATCGGCTTATAATGAGAAAAAATAATTTAACCATCATTGGAGTAATCTTGGCGGTAATTTTAACGGTGGGATATATTTTAATCTATTTGTCAGTGCAGTCCAAAGAAAATACCGAGTCCACTCCTGACATAATTTTATCAAACGATTTGCCACAAGGTCTTAAATTATTAGATACAAAACAAAAAAACGGCGCTTTGCCGATCAATATCAGCGAGGAGGACACTGGTCGAGATAATCCGTTTGGGCAATTTTGAGAGAATATGAGTTTTCAAAGAGTGGGAAAAAATATCTTGGAGCTTTTGGTCTTGAAAAAACTTTTAGACGGAGACCGAGCAAAAATTTTAAGTGGAAAACTGAAGGATAATGCGTCAGCGAGCGATTATTTATTGAAAAAAAATTTGGTTTCAGAGGAGGATCTGGTTAAAGCGTCTGCCGAGCTATTCAATATTCCATTTGTGCGGATTCAAGGACGTCAGCTAGAGCCAGAAACCTTGCAGACGATTCCCTATGATTTTTGCCAACGTTTTAACATTGTTGCTTTTGAAAAAAAAGGCAATGTGGTGCAGGCAGCTGTGGCTAAACCGTATTTTCTCAAAGTTGGAATCAGGCAGGGACCGCTTCATACGATTGAGCAGGAAAAGGGGATAGTGGTGGAAATTTCCGCCACGCCCAAAAGCGATTTTGAATGGGCGCTTTTATATTATAAAAATCGTCTGTCAGATGAGAGTTTGCCCGCAGTCCCAAGCGCGATTAAAACTTCCGAGCTTCCTTCGATTGCTTTGTCTGCTAAAAATATCGATCCTAAAGCGATCGCAAAATTTCCCAAAGATATTATTGCTAAATATCAAATCGCGGTTTTTAGCGCGGAAAAAGGTTTGTTCAAAGTTGGCGTGGTTGATCCTTACGATTCGCGCGTTGATCAGATACTCAAATTTATTGAGGACAAAAATCAAATTAAAGTTGAAAAGTACCATATCACCAAAGACGATTTAGATTATATTATTGAAAATTGGGGCAAGGACAAAATGGGGGAACGGGTGAGCCAAAGTACGGCAGGCGCGCCCAGCCCGATTTCGGTTAAGGACGAGCTTCGTTTTAGCTCGCCTCCAGTTGATACTTTCAAAGACGAAAAAGTATTGTCCAGTGAAATTAAAAATGTTGGGGGGATATATTTTTTTGGGGATAACGCGGTGGCTGCGCCTCAAATCGGGCGTGGCGAGAATTTGCGCGAGTCAACTGATTTAAAAGATTTAGCCGGCGCGGATGAAACCGATTTAGACGTTTTTTTAGGCAAGCAACTTTCCTCCAAAGAGGAAATGATTGGCATTATCCAAACTGGCTATATGCCCAAAATTGTTGCCGGACTTTTTTCGCTCGGCGTAAAATTTCGCGCTTCGGATATTCACATTGAGCCGTCTAAAACCCGTTTTCGTATCCGTTATCGCATTGACGGGCAAATGCAGGAATTTTTTTATTTGCCGATTACGCTTCATCCGCCGATGATTTCCCGCATTAAAATTTTATCAGGGCTTAAAATTGACGAGCAACGGATTCCGCAAGACGGGCGACTAAATGTTAAAGCTCAAAATCACGAAATTGACGTGAGGGTTTCGTCTTTTCCCACTGTTCACGGCGAAAAAATAGTTATGCGACTACTTGATAAAACCACCGGAAAACTAACCCTTGAGCAACTCGGCATCGGAGGAGAATCACTGAAAAGATTGCGCGCTGAAATTGACAAGCCGTGGGGCGTGATTATTGCCACAGGTCCTACCGGCAGTGGTAAAACCACCACGCTTTATTCAATTATCAATAGTGTGTCAAAGCCAAATATAAATATTATCACTTTGGAAGATCCGGTTGAATACGACATTGAAGGTATCAACCAAGCTCAAGTCAAGCCCAAAATCGGTTTTTCATTTGCCGAAGGGCTCCGAAGCGTTTTGCGCCAAGATCCCAATGTGATTATGGTGGGTGAAATTCGTGACAGCGAGACAGCCAATCTAGTGACGCACGCCGCCCTTACCGGACATTTAGTTTTGACTACCCTGCACACTAATGACGCATCTTCCGCGCTTCCGCGACTTACTAATATGAAAGTGGAGCCATTTCTGATCACCAGCTCGATCAACGCGATTATCGCCCAGCGATTGGTGCGAAAATTATGCCCCCAGTGCCGGAAAGAAGCTAACATTCCTAGTGAAGTGAGGCAGGAGATTAACGCGGAATTAAAAAAAATTGATAATCCCCAGTTTTTTATAGCAGGCAAAGGTTGCGATCAATGCTTTGGCGGGTATCTGGGCAGGGTTGGTTTGTATGAAGTTTTGACGATGAGTGATAAAATAGAACAAGCTGCCCTGCAAAACCAGCCAGCATCGCATATTATGAAAATCGCGCAGGATGAAGGAATGATCACGATTCGCCAGGACGGGATTTTAAAATCAGCGCAAGGTTTAATTTCACTGGAAGAAGCTTTGAAAGCAACGAATGATTAAATCTCAAATCTCAAATGACAATTTAAAATTGTAAATTATATTTGTATGCCCGAACAATCACCATCATATCAGAATTTTTTAACTTATTGCGATCAAGCGGTAAATTTCAAGGCGTCGGATTTGCTTTTAACCGCTGGTTTGTCGCCAACCATTCGGGTTAACGGCGCGCTTTCTGCTCTGCCCAATATCAAGCCCCTTGGGTCGCAGGAAATCGCCGAGACGGTTAAAGCGGTTTTGCCTGCGCGACTTTATCAAAAATTTGTGGAAAATTGGGAATTAGATTTTTCGTTCACTCATCCTAAAACCCGTTTTCGCGCTAACGCGTATTTTCAGCAAGGCAAAGTGGCGTTGGCATTGCGGCTTATTCCCAAAGAGATCCGTTCATTCCAGCAACTCGGGCTTCCGCCGATACTTGAGAGAATTTCGCTGGCTAAACAGGGTTTTGTCATAGTGGTTGGTCCAACTGGTCACGGCAAATCAACCACACTAGCTTCAATGATTGATTGCATCAACACCAATCGTAAAAATCATATTATCACCATTGAGGATCCGATTGAATATGAATTTGAACATAAAAAAAGCATTATTTCCCAAAGAGAGGTGGGCACAGATACTAAGGGTTTTGACCAAGCGCTTCGCTCGTGCTTAAGGGAGGATCCTAATGTGATTTTGGTGGGTGAAATGCGCGATGTAGAATCTTTTAAATCAGCCCTGACTATTGCTGAAACTGGTCATTTGGTTTTGTCAACCTTGCATACCAATAACGCGGCGCAAACCATTGACCGAATTATTGATATTTTTCCGTCTGGGCAACAGCAACAGATTAAACAGCAATTATCCAGTGTTTTGCTGGCTGTGCTGTCGCAACGGCTGATTCCGCGAACTAGCGGGCAGGGTATGGTGGCAGCTATGGAAATAATGATTGCTAACCCTGCGATAAAAAATCTCATTCGCGAAGGCAAAATTCATCAGATTGACAATGTAATTTCCACCAGCGTGGAAGAGGGTATGATAAGTTTGGATAAAGTTTTAGCTGAGCTGGTATCGCAAGGGGAAATCACTCTTGACAGCGCGCTTTCCTGGTCGCTTGATCCTAAAAATTTAAAGACGATGGTATATTAAGATGCCAATCAGTTTTTCAGCCTTTTTTACCCTTTATACTCTGATACTTTTATACTATTAAACTAACCAAAATTTAAAATGCCAATAAATGTTTTCAACAAGGTTTCGACTAGGGATAAATCTTTTTTTTCCAACCAGTTGTCTTTGATGCTGGAAAGCGGTTTGCAATTGTCAGCCGGAATTCGCATTTTGAAAAATCAAACCATCAATCAATATTTTAGAACCGTCTTAACCGAGGTGCTAAACGACCTCGAGCAGGGAAAAAGATTTTCCGAATCTCTGGCGCGTTTTCCCGGGGTATTCAACCGCGTTTATGTCAACATCGTTCATTCTGGCGAAAGTTCTGGCAAGCTTGATAATGTTTTATCAGAGCTGGGTAGTCAGCTGTCCCAAGACAGCGATTTTACAAGCAAGCTGAAAAACGTGATGATTTACCCGGTAATTCTGTTGATCGGGATTGTGACAGTGGCTTTGTTTGCTTCGGTAAAATTGATTCCGTCTTTGACCGAAGTGTTTAACGAGTCGGAAGTGAACCTTCCGTGGGCAACGCAACTGCTGATTGGCTTTTCTGCTTTTATGCTGGGCAATTGGCTCTGGCTTGTTATTGGAATTGTTGTTATAGTGATATTGCTGGTTTATTTTTTGAAAACGCCGGCTGGCGAGATACTGGTGCATCAGCTACTTATTAGGGAGCCGACCAAGTTGTTTTTAAATTTATATCTGCTTCGTTTTTGTCGCATTTTTGGTTCGTTGCTTAACTCGGGCGTGCCGATAATTGATTCGTTGCAAATCACCAGCGAAGTGGTGGGCAACGACGCGCTTCGGGAGGAGCTTCGCTATAGCGCGACGCAACTAGAAAAAGGTGTGCCATTGTCGCTTCCGTTTTCAGAGAGCAAATATTTCCCTTATTTTTTATCGCAAATGCTACTTGTTGGCGAGAAAACCGGCAAGACCGATCAGATTTTACTTAATCTTGCCAAGTATTTTGAAAAGGAAACTACGATGCGGATTGAAAATTTACAAACGATTTTTGAGCCAGTGATCATTGTTATCCTTGGTATTGCGGTGGCGATTTTAGTTTTTGCGGTGATTTTGCCCGTTTATCAATTCGCGCAGGTGGTATGATGAATAAAACACAAAATTTTTAAAACAAAAAATATAAATTACTCGCATAGTCATTGCGAGCTCCGCTAGCAGGCGGAGCGTGGCAATCTCATACATTGATAAAAAATTGGGTGATACGGGAAAAAGTTAAAATTATAAAAAATAAAATGTCTGGGAGGCATATATGAAGAAATTTTTTAAAAGGGGAAAATGCGGTGGGTGTAAAGGTGGTTTTACACTTATCGAGCTTTTGGTCGTGATCGCGATAATCGCGATTTTAGCCACTATTGTTATCGTCACCTATAATTCGCTTCGCAAAAAAGCGCGCGACGCGGAGAGAAAGAGTGAAATTACTCAAATACAAAGATTGATTGAGATTTATATGGTGGATAATATAAACGCGCCTTCAAATGGGGATGGGGATAAAACCATTGATAAAGGTTCGGGAATTGCGCTGTTGTTATCTGATTGGAAAGATGGCTTGGCTAGCGGTCCAGCGGAACCGTCTAGCAATGCAACATATTACTACACATCAAGTGGCGCTAATTACGCTATTGGCGCAAATCTTGAAGATGATGGCACTTGCGCAGCATTACCAAAAGGATTATCATGGCCAACGGGCGTTGAGGTTGATTACTGCGTTACCAGCAAATAATTCAGCTCTGAAATATGAATTAGCTGTTGTTTAAGGTTTTTATTTTGAGTTATTATTATGATTTATCTAATTTTTGTAATTGGCTTAATGCTAGGATCGTTTATGGGTGTGATTGTGAAACGGCTGGAAAAACCTAAAACTATCATTGCCAAGCCGTCGCATTGCGAATTTTGCCAAAGAAATCTAAAGCCAATAGATTTGATTCCGCTGGTGAGCTTTGCTGTTAATTTAGGCAAATGTCGCTATTGTCATAAAAAAATTGGCTGGTTTTATCCGGCAGTTGAATTGAACGTTGCGTTGGCTTTGGCGATAAATTACCAAGTGGTCTTTGCCAGAACCCAAAATATCTGGGCGGTTATTTTTTCCTCTATTATTGTATTTTGTCTGGTTCTAGCCATCTGGACCGACATTAAATATATGGTTATTCCGGACACCGTCACTAGCTGCATCCTTGCGTCAGCTTTGGTTTTATTTTTCACCTTTAATTTTAATTTCAATCAATTTTTAGGCGCAATCATCGGCTCGGGATTCCTCGCGATTATGGCTCTGGCAGGCAGAGGGAAATGGATGGGCTGGGGCGATGTCAAGATAATGCTCGGCATCGGTCTTTGGCTTGGCTATCCGCTGATTATAAGCCAGCTACTTGTTAGTTTTATGCTTGGTGGTTTTATTTCCGCGCTACTTCTTGCCTTTAAAATCAAGAAAATTAAAGATATTATTCCGTTTGGTCCGTTTTTGATTATCGCAACCTTGATTATTTATTGGCTAAATTTTTCAATAATCAAACTATGGTTTTAAATAGCTACGCACCTTACGCATTTATCTTGTTATG
>PFTZ01000034.1:0-216 GCA_002789815.1 Candidatus Berkelbacteria bacterium CG_4_9_14_3_um_filter_39_23 | reverse complement strand
CATTTATCTTGTTATGTTTTTCAAACTACCGATAATTGGGTTTTCCAGCGAAACCCATCATCTACCCGCTCGGCAATTTTGCTCCTTGCAAGCTCAGAGTCCAAGCCAAAATTACCTGCGCGAGTTAGTTTGAAAAACATAACTACGTAAATGTATAAATCGTGTAAATACACAACTTACGCAAAATGTCATTTCGTCCCCTTGTCATCCTCAACC
>PFTZ01000021.1 GCA_002789815.1 Candidatus Berkelbacteria bacterium CG_4_9_14_3_um_filter_39_23 | reverse complement strand
AGCTGTGCTCTTTGCCTGTCAAGCTCGGCGATCTGCCCCTCTAGCTCCGTAATCCGTTGCGTGTCTATTCCGCCGTTTGGAATTGGTTCGCTATTTCCCCCATTTGTTGATCCATAGATAAATTCAGCCATTTTGTTAGTTATTCTTTTTTCTCGCCGGGATTTATCTCGCCATCGCCTGTCTGATGAACTCGATTATCCGCGCGCATTTTGGCTTCGTTCACTCTTGATCGCTTAATTTCTCGCAACGAAATTGTTAAATTACCAATGCCATTAGCTAATGATTCTAAAAACTTTCTTGTTCCTGTGGATAATTTGGTTCTGACGCTTATTCCACGCTTACCAGTATACATATTGGCATCAAGCTCAGTTACCGCAACTCCGCTCGTCCCCACGAACGCAACAATCTGAGATTGCTCGGATCCAACTTTAGTAAATGTTAAACTCCCATCAACCATCACAGCATCTTCAGCGATATATAATTCTGCTTCTTTACTATTTCTTCCGTGATAATTACCCCCAAAATACCTGCCCCATAATTGACCAAGTCGGGTCTGTTTTTCTTTTTCGGTTTGAGAGACAATCACTTCTCCACTGATAGTCACATTGCCAACTTGCATTGTCAGCTTCCCAGGTACAGTTTCTGACGCAATCTCATCATTTCTACGCAATCTTTTTCTTTTAGCCGATGTTTCTTCAATGGTATCTATATCAGGCGCAACCGTTCCGCCATAAACACTGGTTGCCATTCGCCCCACCATTGATCGTATTGCATTAGTAGCCCCGCCGTCTGTGCGCCAAAAATCATATCTACTTGCCGGACCAGCGCCATTAATACTAATATTGCCAATTTCAAATCTTGGTTCGTTTACTGGTATTATTTTTTCTAACTCACTGCCAACCGGTCCACCTTGGGCAGCCCTGGTTGCTGCGAGCATTTCTGCTCGTATTTTTCCTGTTTTGCGCGATTCAACTCCTTTTTTGATTCGTTCTATTCCTTCTTGTGTTAAAACTGTTTCTGCTAATTCCAATGCCTGTTTTAAAATCGAATCCCCCTTAGCTTCTTGTGCCTGAGTTGGTAAGAGTAAACTGGCAAAAAGTATCGCTGCCCGAAACTTGTTTTTCCAAAAAGGAGGTCTTTTTATCCACTCCCCTTTGGGCTGTTTTTCGTTGGGATGCTCAACCCCTCCCCCCATTGGTCTATTCTCGTCAAACATTTTTGCTCCTTTCATTTATTAAATTATTTTAAATTTATTATATATTTTTTCAACGCTTCCGGTATTTCAATCTTGCCGTCTTTAGTCTGATAATTTTCCATAATCGCAATCAGCGTGCGAGCGATAGCGATGGCAGTGCCATTGACCATATGCAAAAATTCCGTTTTGCCATTTTTTCGCTGGACGCGAATTTTTAAGCGACGCGCTTGGTAATCCGTGCAGTTTGAAGTAGAATGTGTTTCGCGATATTTTTCTTGCGAAGGAATCCATGCTTCAATATCGTATTTTTTTGAAGCAGGCGCGCCCAAATCGCCAGTGCAGATATTTAAAATATGATAAGGCAGTTTTAATTCTTGCATAATTTCCTCTTCAATCGCCAGCATTTTCTGATGCTCTTTTTCGCTCTCCTCTGGCAAACAAAAAGTGAACATTTCAATTTTATCAAATTGATGCGATCGCAAAATTCCTCGCGTATCCTTGCCATAAGAGCCAGCTTCTCGGCGATAGCAGGGCGACAAACCAGCATAGCATAAAGGCAAATCATTTTCATTGATAATTTCGTCTGAATACATCGCGCCAATGGCTTGCTCGGAAGTGCCGATTAAATACAAATTGTCTTTTTCAAAATGATAAGTTTCCTGCTCGCCTCCGTGGTCTAAATAGCCCATACCAGCCATGGCTTTTTCAGAAATTAAATGCGGAGGCATAATCGGCATAAAACCTTTTTGGGTTAATTTTGCGATCGCAAGTTGTATTAAAGCCAGCTCGATTTTAACCGCGTCGCCTTTTAAATAATAAAATCGCGCGCCGGAAACTTTAGTCGCCCGCTCAATATCAATCGCATCATTAATTTTTCCCAGCTCAATATGATCGCGAACTTTAAAATCAAACTTGGTTGGCTCGCCCCACTTTTTGATTACTTGATTACCTGACTCGTCCCGACCAATCGGCGCGTCAGGCGCTGGCGGGTTGGGAATTTGACGCATTAGCGCGTCAAACTGCTTTTCTTTTTCTCTCAATTTTGGCTCTGCGCCAGCTAATTCTTGCTTAATCTGCTTGCCTTTTTCAATATCTCGCTTTTTCGCTAAATCATTTCTCTGCTTACGCAAATTGTCAATTTTTTCCCTTAAGTCTTTAAGTTCTTTATTCAATTCTAAAACTCGTCCCAGATCAATCCTAATCCCTTTATTCTCCGCCCCTTCTTTTACCAGTTGTTGATTCTCACGAATAAATTTTATGTCAAGCATAATCCTCCCTACGGTCGTCAAATGCAAAAGTTAAAACTAAAAATGCAAAATGATAATGTAAAATTAAAAATTCTTATTGAATTTATTTTAGCACACCACTATCTTTTGTCTAGTTATAAATATTTAATTTTTGACATTTTAATCTTCTGGACTAACTATTGGCTATTTTATAGAATTTATTTTTCCAACATTGAAATTTTATTGATGAGGCGTTTTTTATCCCAATATTTTTCAGAACAACATTGAAATATAAAACAAAGACCAAATCGTCAACATAATCCTTAATTTGTCTTTGCTGATCAAAATCAATAACTGGCAAATTTTCCAGATCGTCTAGGGAAATTTTTTTGTTGTTGCCAAATAATGTTTTTTGCTCAAGCGCATAATCAATTATTTTACTAACTAATATACGATCAGCATTCTTAATGCTACGGGAAATTTGTTTTTCGCCTGATATAAGATTTAATTCTCCGCTATTTATTACTAGGGTATCAAACTTTTGCATTAAAATTCCAGAAAAATTAACACAATCAGATAATTTTTTCTCTTCCATGCACAGCATTATATCGGCTTGTTTGATTATTTCCGTCTTAATGTGCTGGTTAAACTCGGTAATCTTTGGCGCGCGAACAAATTGCTTAATAGATGACAGAGATAATAATAAATCTTTTTCGTTCTCATTTTTCAAAACCGCACATATCACTTTATGGATTAATGAAGAATTAAGTATGCTAAAAAGATACAATAATTCTTTTTTGTTTTTGCTTCCAATAGCGCAAATTTGATTTCTCGCCCATATTAGTGGCAGAGAAGAAAAATGAAATCTTTTTGGGTTTGCGTATGACCATAAAATTTTATGCGGAGAATCTAGGAGATTATACCCTTGATTCCCCTGCCTTAACCCTATTTGTATTGATGTGTTATTACCCCTATTATTAGCCCAATAACCAATATTCTTTTTAATGGTATATAAATTATTATCGAATTTTGGGTATAAATAATTAAACTTTTTATCTAGGGGATCGGCAAGGATCCTTCTTTCGTCTATGTTGTAACCGCCGTCAAAATAAAATTTACTGCCAAACTTATTTTGAGCCAACATATGATCATAATAAATGGCTATACTTTGGCTATTTTGTTTGTAACCATCATAAAAATCCAAAAAAGCTTTATCCTCTTTGATAAAATTCCAGCTTGCAATGTTATTCAATAATTTACCTTGTAGGATGGTTTTTATTTTTGCCTTTTTATCTGATAAAATATTTTGCAAGGTTTTTTCTATACTATCATTGGCGCTTTTGTAATTGATAATTTCGACTTTGTGGGTAGCCAAAGGGGTTGCTTTGCTAGCAACTATAATCAAGCTAGAAGTGGCTACCGGTTTATTTTGCTTTAATCCTCTGCCAATAAACATTTTACCGCCAAAAGTAATGATTTTGTCGATGGTGGTAAATTTCGCCAAATGCCAACGCAACACATCTAGATCGCCAGCGGTCAGAATCGTTTGCGGGATAATATAGCATAATTTTCCCGTATCTTTAAGCAACGCCAAACCCAGCGCGACAAAAAAAGCATAAAGATTCGGATTTGGACGATATTTTTTTCTATTTATCGGAACACTATGCAAATTAACGCCATAAATATCATTTAGCTTGGCTTCGCCTTTTTTCATCAGATCAAAAATTAAAATTTTCTGACGGGAACACTCGTTATAGCCAATATAAGGCGGATTGCCAATGACAAAATCAAACAGCCGACGCGGGTGACGCATTCCTTTTTTCATTTCTTTAATATCTCCACCCTCGCGCATAAAGCTTTTGTATTCAAAATCTAATTTAGAAGCGTCAAAAAGAGATTGACTGCCGTTAGCAACCACAATATCATTGTAAGTATTTTTCAATCCAGCATTGATAAATTCAGCCACAGAATCGCGAGTTAAAAAAAGCTTAATTTTTTTATCAATCGGATTGTTATATTTCTCTGTAATGATTTGTGGCAAAAGACGCATCAAGATATTCATCTCGGCGAGATATAAGGGAAACTCGGCAATATCTAGTCCAAATATATTTTCGTTAATAATCTTTTCTACATGCTGGGATTTTTCCTTACTATGGTCGCCAAAAACTTTAACAATTTGATTTACTGCGCTATATAGAAAAGTTCCGCTACCGCACGATGGGTCGCAAAGCGAAATGCTATTTTTGTTGCATCCGTACCTTTTTTTTATATTTTCAGGAATGTAGCCAATTTGTTGCAACATAAAATTAACTACTGACGGATCGGTGAAATACTGCCCCTTTTGCCCCTCTTCGTATAGCTCTTTAAGATAGTTTTCATAAATATAACCAAAAATTTCGTTCTCGAGGTTAGCAAAATTATATTTCTTAATAAAAACAAAAATATCCAGCCAGGGTGAAACATCGCTTAATTCATTTTTTGGTTGACAAATTAAATTGAGAATAGTTTTTGAAATAAATTGTTGCTCTTTAACAAATGGACGATAGATATTTTCTGAAATAGTATTGGATATGCCTTCAATTATCCCTAAAATTTTACCATATTGTTTAGCTTTCAAACACTCATAAATCGCATTATTTCTGCTTTCAAATGCTTGCTTAAAATCGTCAAATTCATTGTCAACTAGCACTTTATATAAAATAAATTGAATTATGTAGGCATAAGTTATCTCAACCAATTTCTTTTCTTTTTCTCTTGTGGTCAGATCCCGCAAATATCCTTCTATATTAAGTTTGCTTTTTAAGCTTTTTATTAAATTGGTAATATCTTGAAAAAATAATAAACGATTTTTATCAACTGGTAAAATTTCAGAATCATTCAACAAAAGTAATTGCCCCTGTGGCTCAAAAAAAGATAAATAATAAAACTCTGGTTTTATGTATTCTTTCCAAAATTCAATAAAAACATCTGTTTCGTTTAGTATCTGCCCGAGGGTGAATACACGATAGATATTATTATTATAAAAACGCCACGACCAGCCGTCGGTTAAAATACCATATTGCTTATCAAAATCTTTCTGATAATTTTGTAGTTGTTTTATTCCTGCTTTGATATTGAGATATTTTTCTACCTCAAGGGGTATAACAATATCAGTATCAATATAAATTACAAAATCTGCTCGACGCTTTTCTTTAGCTGTTTTTTCGTGAATAAATTCATTTTTTCGTAATTCAATTTTAGTTGAAAGCGACCCAGCTTTTAATTTAAAAAGTTTTTCGCTTTCAAGACAATTTTTAACAAAACTATGAACACCACTTCCTAGTTCTTGCCTGGTGTAAAACTCTTTTTCTTTTTGCCATTGATAATTTAACTGTTTTAAATCCATTTAGTTTTTTATTCTGCAATTTTTCGCAATCTTCTCTCA
>PFTZ01000064.1 GCA_002789815.1 Candidatus Berkelbacteria bacterium CG_4_9_14_3_um_filter_39_23 | reverse complement strand
CAGTCGCCGTAATGGTACCACCGCCAGCGATTGTCGCGCAGACAATGTTAACGCCACCACCGGAGCCACCGCCACCACGATAAGTGCTACCATTAGCTCCGTTAGAAGTGACGATGCCATCGATCGTTATCGTGCCCAAAGCAACAAGTTTAATTAAGCTACCACCCGCGCCACCGGTCCAACCACCTCCACCACCCGCGCCACCCGAACCAAGATGAACTGGATTTATGCCCGAACCATAAACAGGACCGCCAGCAATTGTAGTGTATTCTCCCCTGCCCCCATAACCCGCTCCAGAACCGATCCCACCGGAGCTACTACTGTATATGCCTTTTCCCGGTCCAATTCCGTCAGTGGCAGCTGCGCCTCCGGCAAACCCCTTTCCATCTCCATTGATTGTTCCTCCTGCGTTGATGGTTACGGTAGCAAAGTTAAAGGTGATACCATAACCATCTGATCCAGAAATTTCTCCGTTGACCGTGATGGTGCCGTTGACGGTAAGCGTGCCGGTGCCGGTGATGGTTAAACCGCCGGAGTCGTAAGTCCCGCCACCGACAGTTAAAGTTACACCGTTATTGATAGTTAGGTTGCCAATTTCGCCCAGCGCGCTGATATCATCGGCGTTATCCCACGTGGTTGGACTAGAAATAGTATAGTCGGTCGCCAAAACTGATTGAGACGTTATCTTGATCATCAATCCGCCCACTAAAAAAATCGCTAATAAAATGACAAACAGCCGATGATGGTTTGTGAAAAAATGCTTCATCTATTTATCTTAAAATTCAAATCTCAAAAAGAAAACCTTATTAATCGTTCGTAAAATATCTTTTTTAGCCACTCTTAAATTTTAGATTTTGAATTGTCATCCCTCAACTTCGCTCGGGACAAGCTTTGAGATTTTGATTTTGAGATTTGGAACTATTGCTTAAGCACTTCCTCCAAATATCTCCCTGCCACTTTGTTGTTGGTGTTTGACGCTTGCGTTTGCAAAAATGCCACCAAATTTTTTTTACCCTGCCAATTCTGGGCTTTGTAGACATTGATTAAGTTTTGATAAGCGGTGTTAAAATTTATATTCAATTCAATCGCTTGCTCGTATGCTTTGATTGCCTCCCCATTTTTCCCAGTGTCGCGCAAAGCATTGCCCAAATAGCTCAAATAGGTGGCGGTTCTACTTTTTTCAACTAACTTTTGGTAAAGCTCGGCTGATTGGTCGTAATTTCTCTGACGATACTTTGCCCAGGCATAGACTTCTAAACATAAAATATTATCTGGATCGCCCCGATATACTGGCTCGATAAAAGCGATCGCTTGGTCGGGCTTGTCTTGCGATTTAGCATCAAGCGCTTGTTGCAACGACTTTTCCGCTTGAAGTGAACCTTGCGGATAAACAAGCCCTTCGTCAACTTGATCGCGAGTTGCCTTTTGGCGCCACAAAAAAATAAGCGCCAATAAAACAATTATTAGAATCACGAGTAGTTTTCTTTTTTTCATCAACCTTCTGCTAATTAAAATAATTGGGGCAAGAATTTTCACATTCCTCCTTTTTACTTTAATTTTATTATAACGGAAAATTTTCAGCGCGCAATAATAAATCGAGCTTGTCTGACAAAATCTGCATTTCAGCTTCTACCATCCGGCATCCAACCCCTTTGACATTTGGCATTTTTTTTGGCATATTGAGGTTATGAAGACAAAAAGTTTAGCCATTGTTATTCCAGCCTTTAATGAGGAAAAAACAATTTCCGAAGTAATTAACGGCTTGCCCAAAAAATTGCCGGGAATTTCTAAAATCGATGTCATTGTGGTGGACGACGGGTCTAAGGACAAGACTGGAATTTTAGCCAAACGCGCTGGAGCGAAAGTTTTGAGACATATGATTAATTTGGGAGTGGGAAACGCTTACAAAACCGGCTTAAAATTTACTACCAAAAAATATGATATTGTGGCGACAATGGACGCGGACGGACAGCATTCGCCCAAAGATCTGGTCAAAATTATTCAGCCGATTGCGCGTAATAAAGCTGATGTGGTGGTGGGCACGCGACTAAAAAATCCCCAAGGAATGCCAATGGTTAAGTTGGCTGGAAACTGGATTATGAATTTTATCACTTATCTGTTTTCTGGAATTTGGACAACTGACTCGCAATCCGGTTTTCGCGCGTTTTCGCAAAAAACATTAAAACTATTCCGTTTAAAAACTGGCGGATATGAAATTTGCACAGAAATGTTTAGTGAAATAAACAAATACGGCTTGAAATTTAAAGAGATTCCAATTAAAGTAATATATACAAAACATTCGCGGAGCAAGGGGCAATCCATCGCCAACGCCGTCAATATCGTAACGAATTTATTGAAAAGGAATTTATGATTTATTTTATCCAAGCAGTTTCAGCATTTTTAGCCGGGCTGGTAATTTCTAAAAGCTGGAACGACTTCCGTCGGGGCAAAGAGCCATTGCCAATTTTTATATTTTGGGTGGTTGCTTGGGGGCTGATCGTGGTGCTGGCGTTTTTCCCATTTTTAGTTGATAAAATTACCCTGTCGCTCGGCGGACAAATCATCGGTATGGGCAGAGTGTTTGGGATTGCTTTGGTCTTTGTGTTTTATGTTGTGTATCGCGTCTACCTGAAATCCAACCGAGTTGAAAAGCAATTAAACGAATTAGTGAGAAAAATCGCGCTCAAAGATGTTTCTGATAAAAAATAGCGCTATACCATTTAATAGTCTTTTTAATACCTTCTTCAAAACCGACTTTTGGCGTCCAGCCAAGTTCTTTTTTAATTTTAGAATAATTAACTGCATATTTTCTATCATGACCCAAGCGATCCGTGACGAACTGTTTTAATTTTTTTGGTTTTTTTAAAATATCTAAAATCGTATCGGCAATGTTAATGCCATTTTTTTCTGCGCCAGCGCCTATGCAATATGTCTCGCCTATTTTGCCTTTTTGCAAAATTATATCAATTGCCCGGCAATGGTCTTCAACGAAAATATAATCACGCACACTTTTGCCATCGCCATAAATCGGCAATGGTTTATTTTTAAGCGCGTTTAGAATAAAAAGTGGAATAATCTTCTCTGGAAATTGGAACGGTCCATAATTGTTAGAGCAATTGCTGATTGTAATCGGCAAGCCGTAGGTATGAAAATACGCTCTCACCAAATGATCGGACGACGCTTTTGACGCGGAGTACGGGCTACGCGGGTCGTAGGAAGTTTTTTCAGAAAACTTTTGTTGTTTATTAAGCTCGAGCGCTCCAAATACCTCGTCAGTTGATATGTGATGAAATCTTTGAATTTTATTTTCTAACGCCATTTCAAGCAAAACCTGTGTGCCGATAACATTGGTTTTAATAAATTCTGCTGGTCCTTTTATCGATTTATCAACATGGGTTTCCGCCGCAAAATGAACCACTATATCCGCCCCGCGCATAGCTTGCTTAACTTTTTTGCGATCGCAAATATTACCTTTTATAAAAGTGTGGCGAGGATCTTTTAATATGGTTTTTAAATTCGCCAAATTACCAGCATAAGTAAGCTTGTCTAAATTGATAATTTGGCAATTTTTATATTTTTTTAAATAATAGTGAATAAAATTGCTTCCGATAAAACCAGCTCCGCCAGTAACTAATATTCTATGTATTTTTTGACGCATTCGTTTAATAAGTCGTTAATTTTTCTAACTTTAAAACCAGTGTTTTCTAACTTTCTCGTTGATAATAAAAGATTTGTTCTGAGTGTTTTTAATACTTTTTCGAGCGGAACTATCTCGTATTGGTAATTTGGGTTATATTTTTGGTATATTTCCATTAGAACTGGATATCTTAATCCGCCTTTATTTACAATATTAAAAACGCCTCGTGCGTTAATTTTAATTAAATGTTTTAATGCTTGTAAAAAATCGGGGATATAAGTTATGGAATTTGGTATATCAATTATTTTTTTGTACCTGATTAGTTTGTCCAAAACATTTTTTGGATTGGGCTGATTGTCAAGTGGAATTCTAATTCTTAATGTTAAGATATTTACACTATTGCCCAAACTATTTATAACTGCTTCAGTATAGATTTTTGTTCTTGAATAAAATAAGTCGTAAAAATTTGGCGTATCCCGCTCGTAAAGTGGCGATTGTTTATTATGATCAAAATGATAAATACAACCGCTGGAAAGATGAATTAATTTAATTTTATTTCTAAAAGCAACCTCGACAAATAATATCGGAATAAAAGTATTTGCCTTAATAGTTGCGTCAAAATGGTTTTCGCAATCATCAACATTCGGATATCCCGTAAAACCAATCGCATTAATAATTATTTTTGGCTGGTATTTGTCAATTTCTTCTTGAATATCAATATATTTTTCAATTTTTTTTTCTGTGATGTCGCATTTTAAAAATTGATATATTTTTTTACCAATGTAGCCCTTGCCGAAAACTAATATCTTTTTATTCATTTTTTTCTGCCCAAAATTTACCTGTTCTGTAGAGCGACTCAAAAGTGCCAGCGTCCGACCAAAACCCTTTCAACTCCGCCCATTTCATCTTGCCCGCACTGATGTATAAATTATTAACATCTGTAATTTCAAGCTCCCCCCTGCCGGATGGCTTTACTTTCTTAATTTTATCAAAAACCGTTTTATCGTAAATATACAAACCTGTCACGGCAAATGACGATTTTGGATCTTTGGGTTTTTCCTCAATTTTTATAATTTGTTCTTTTTTATTAAAAACTGGCACGCCAAATCGATGTGGATCGGGCACTAATTTTACAAATATCATTGATCCTATTTTAAACTTTTGAACTGCTGGACGGATATTGGCGTCGGTGCAGTTGTCGCCTAGGATAACCACTATGTTTTGCTTGTCGGCAAAATCTTCGCATAATGATAGTGCTTCGGCGATGCCACCTTCTTTTTCCTGAAAAGCATATTCCAAATGCTTAACTCCCAGCTCATGACCATTTTTCAAAACTCTCAGAAAATGACCAGCATAAGGTCCGCCTGTAACAATCATTATTTCATTAATTCCAGCTTCGACTAATGTTTGGATTGGATAATAAATCATCGGCTGGTTATAAACCGGCAATAAATGTTTGTTGGTGATGTGCGTGAGCGGATAGAGTCGAGTGCCTAGCCCCCCTGCTAAAATAATGCCTTTCATAGTTGCAATAATTATTTTTTACGATATATTTAAAATAACACTTCAAAAAATTATTTCAAGTATGCTAAAACATATCGCAATTATTATTGTTGGTTATAATAGTAAAAAATATTTAACCAGCTGTTTTAGTAGTGTTTATCAATCTACTTTTAAAGAATTTATGATTATTTTTGTGGATAATAATTCAACTGATGACTCTGCTAATTATATAGAAAAATATTTCCCGAAAATAGCTATTATAAAAAATAAAAAAAATTTTGGCTTTGCCAAAGCTAATAATGTTGGTATTAGAAAAGCAATAAAATTAGGGTATCGATATTTTTTCATTTTGAATCCTGACACTATATTAGATAAAAATTGCATAAAAAATTTACTTATGCAAGCAAATCAAAATACTATTTTACAACCGCTGATTTTATTACATAAAAATGGCAAGAAAACCAATTTAATCAATACTTCTGGCAATGTGTTACATTATTTAGGCTTCAGCTGGTGCGGAGATTATTTTAAAAATCGCTCCAAATTTAATGGAATAAAAGAAAAAGAAATCACCAGCGCCAGTGGTGCTGGCATGCTATTGCCTATAAAAATATTCCAAGCTACTGGCGGGTTTGACGAACTTTTTTTTATGTACTATGAGGACCTAGATCTTTGTTGGCGCGCGCGGATGGCAGGATTTAATATCAAGCTTTCACCTCAAGCGCTAATGTGGCACAAATATCAATTTTCAAAAAATAAAAATAAAATGTTTTACGCTGAAAGAAACCGATTAATGTTTTTGTTAAAAAATTTTAGTGTTAAATATTTATTATTAATTTTTCCGATATTTATTATAAACGAATTTTGTATTATATTATATTCATTGTTATTAGGTAAATTTTTTGACAAAATAAAATCTTATTTTTTGATATTTAGAAATAGGAAAAAAATTAAGAAAATAAAATTTAAAAATTTAAATGAATCTTTTAAAAAATCAAAAAACCTGGTTTATTCCAAAATTTCATTTTCAGAAATTAATACTCCATTATTAGTTCCATATAATATTTTACTTAAAATATACTGGAATATTATTTACTGTCTTGTCTAGGATGTATTTAAAATTATTATTAAGGATACATTAGTCTGTGAATAAACTTATTCTAAAAAAATCTTTTGCGGGAAAGGGTGAATTATCATTGATAGATAATTTAATTAAAAATATGCGATTATCAAGTACTACATTTAAATTATCTGTTTATTTATTAATACTGGTACTTTACCTCATTTCTTTTCTTTTTAAATTGAATTTTGGAATGTATATTTTTAGTATGCCATTTCTTTTGTATCTCCCTGGAGCGCTAATAATTGAAACCTTTCCGATTTTAAAATTCAATTCTGGAAAATTCGGCAAATTATCACTTATAATATTATATTCTTTCTGTATTGTCGCAGTATTGGGACTTCTGGTGCAAAACTACTACGGATTTGATACTGATCTCCAAGTTCTATCTATAGCGGTTTTTAATATAATAATGTTTCTAATATGTATTTTTCTCGTTAGAAATAAATGGTGGCGTCATGCCAATATTAAATATAAAACGATTTTCTATGAAATTAGCTGGCGCGATTTGATCCCCTTAATAATTATGGCTGGCGCGATTTTTGTTACAATTTATCTCAACCCGATAGCTCAAGATGCGGATAATTATTTAAGCTTGTTGAAACAGTCTATTGTTTCTAATTTTAACAATTTAACGTCGAGATATATTTTTATATCATTTATTGAACTTTATATTAAATCTTCTCAAGCAAATATATATATTATATTCAGAAATATATATATTATATTATTTTTTAGTCAAACTTTAATATTCTACGACTACCTTAAGAAAAACTTTTCTTCGAATCTAATTATTTCCCTTCTTTACTTGTCATTATTAACACCATCCGTAATAATCACAGAACTTAACATAATAAGACCGCAAGTTGTCATTTTATCTTTAACTCTACCAACGATAATACTCTCGCTTGAATCTGTAAAAACTAATAATTTACATATGTCCATAGCAACTTTAGGAATCTCAATCATCGCAATGAAATTTCATGAACTTAGTATCATTCTATTAATTGTCGCTTTGGGAGCGATTATGATTAATATTGCGAGACTAATTATTATAGAGAAAAAAAAAATATGGAAGAATGTATTACTCTTTATCATTATTATTTACCCATATTGTAAAATCTTCAATTCATCTATTATTCTTGGAAAGACTGTCCCTTTAGCAATATATGCAATTTCTTTTTTCACAAAAATAAATTGGCGGTGGTGGTTTATCAACAACTATACCACTATCGACGGGTTTAACCTGGGTTGGACTGGATTCAATATATTATTATATTATCTTTATAATGGTGCTTTACTCCTGACTCTTCTTGTATCGCTATACTTATTTATACTAGTTAAAAAAATTAGAATTGGGCTGTATTTCGTGTTGCCGTTCATTTATTTTATCATTTTCTTTTCATTCGCAGAGATAATACCTCGACTTGGATTGTATTTTCTTCCCAACCGGGCATGGGTACATTTAATGCTCGTGAGTGTTGTAATCCTTGCCTTATTAGTCGAACTAATAGAAAAGCATAAAACAAACATTAAGTACCTGCCTATGGTTTTAATTATCTTGCCGATGATCGGTCTTGTAGGATCAATATATGTTGCAAATAATAATATCAACCAAGTATATAAAGAAGAGCTTCCTGTAGCAAATTTTATTAGATATCATCTTTCTAATAACTCTGTCATAATTTCATCCCAAGACAATTACACCCTTGTTAATCTGTATGGCACAAAACACTACGGGAGGATAGATCCAGATAAAATAATAAATAAAAATGAGTTTAGCCAACTTATCCAAGAAGAACTTCAAAATCTTTCTCAAGAAAAAATAATAATAATTAAACCAAAAACAATTCAAATTAACGAGACATTAATAAATGACCAAATTATAGAGCGAAAAGAAAACATTTCCCCTCAAGTCACTCAGTTGTATGAAGCTACCTATAAAAATAATAATCCAGTGTATTTTTTGTATTCATTCCGTAAATTAAAGGGGTTCAATACCAAAAGGGAATATAAAAAAACAATCATTGATCAAAAAAACGTAGATACATACGGAAGTTTTGGTTATGAAATAATTTATTCTGATGAAAACGCGATATTATATAGGATACAATAACAAATATGTTAATTAATA
>PFTZ01000111.1 GCA_002789815.1 Candidatus Berkelbacteria bacterium CG_4_9_14_3_um_filter_39_23 | reverse complement strand
TCGGGGATGACACGGGACAGGCAGATCAGAAAATGACGCAGGGACAGAATGCATTTTATATGCGTAAAATTTAATAGACTTATTACAAAACAATTTTTCGTAATAAGTCTAAATAAAAATATGACAACAGAAAAAACAACCCAAGAAAACCATAACAACAAACTGCCAGACTGTTGCGTTGCTTTTAGCCCCTTGCTAAAAAAAATACTGGTTGCAATCCTAATCATTATAGGGGTAAGCATTTTATTGCCAGTTATTTTTCCGCTGGCTTGGAGCCTAGCCAGAATTATTTTTAGCCTAGCGATAATTTACCTTGGTTTGATTTTGGTCCTTTGCCCAGTGAAAAAAGTTAAATAGAATGAAAAAATTGGCATAATATCAAAAACCTGCAATGTTGGCTAAATATTTCTCAATCTCTATATTATGTCAAAAAAAGCGCCAAGCTAAATAAAGCTAGCGCTTGACAATTGCAACTATTGAGATTGAATTAGACCAATTTGCTTAAAACACCAGCCGTGTATCAAAAGATATATTATAAAAAAACCAATTTGCCAACCAGCCTAGTAAAAATAAACTAATGATTGCAGGAGTAGCGCCTGCCATTATATGATAACTTACATATCCCAGAAGTGAAAAATACGCGACAATACCCAATTTATCTTTTACTTCGGTGGACGAATTATTTGCCAAATTCACAACTAAAAACATAGCCATTAGCCCAATAATCAGCCCCAGAAGGAATGTGTTGGTATTTGCCAGCGCCAAAGCTGAACTAATCACTAAAAAATGAACCGCAATCATGGAAGCGCTGGTATAAAGAATTAAATCTTTATTGTCCTTCCAATACTCGCGCATTTCCGTCTCCTTTCATTTTTGAGAATTGTTGTTGATTGCCAATAAAACTTCCTTTACTACATCAAGCTGTCCGAGAGAAAAAGTCAAGGTTGGCTTGCCACCCCACTTTTTGGAAGGGTGATCACGCGTGGCAATAATTCCGCATTTTGCCAGGTATCTCAACTTCATATATGTCAATCCAGCATAGCGCATTGCTTGAAATGCTCCCAACCAAACTTCTTGATCGGTGATGTGATAATTCGCCAATTTGATAGCTACTTGCTT
>PFTZ01000080.1 GCA_002789815.1 Candidatus Berkelbacteria bacterium CG_4_9_14_3_um_filter_39_23 | reverse complement strand
ACGGCTGGATTATGATTATCCAGTCCTTGTCGGATTAGTCCGGCTCGTTCATTGTCAGGCGCCCGATTAATCATATCGGCGCAGGCGAGCTGGACGGCTGGATCAGGATTATTCAGTCCTTGTCGGATTAGTCCAGCTCGTTTATTGTCAGGGGTTTGCTCAATTTGATTTTCCCACCAAGCAAAACTTTTGTCTTTTTTCGCTTGGTTTTCTTCCGCTTGGGCTACAATTAATGGAAGTTGGTCTTCGTTTCTTATATATCTATAATAACCTTTGGGAGAAATTGCCTCATATCCGGGAATTGCATACATTCCAATATAATTGGGCAAAGACGATGCTGTTTCTGTTTCTTGGTGACTATGTTCTGGGTTCATAATTTTTATCCTTTTCTTGTTCACCTAAAAAACCCTGATCGGTTTCATATTCCAACCATTTTTCCGCTTTTAAAGTATTATTCGTTTCCATATTATTAGCTTATCAAAATCTACCGTCCTTGACATGGGCGCCCGCGACGCGGGCTCTTTTTTAAAATACAATTCTAATCTAACAAGAGGCAATTTACCTAATTCCCTATCCGATAATTCATGCCGTATTTTTTGGCTTTGTAATTCATCTTAGCGTTACCGGTATTCATCGTGGCTCTGTCAGCATCGGTTGGACTTTCTAGCTGGGCATAAAACGAATACTCTTTGTTAGTCCCGCCGATACCGCTATAATCGTGGCGCCAGTATTGATAAGTAATACCAGAAGCGCAATCTTTGTTGGTGTTAAATGGATCACAGGGGATTTTGTCAATTGATTTAGTTGGTAGAAGCGTCTCTGCCAAACTATCGTTTGATCCGACGTTGTCTTTGGTCGCTATCCAGCCGTCGGAAGCGGGCAGACCTTTAGTTTTTGAATAAGAATTTAAGGAAGGTTTTGAGTTTGGCATGAATATCAGCTTTTCTCTGGTCGTTTCGCTTTTGGGTATCGGTTTGGGTATCGGTAGATCTAACCGCATCTCCACCCTCGGTGATTGATC
>PFTZ01000013.1 GCA_002789815.1 Candidatus Berkelbacteria bacterium CG_4_9_14_3_um_filter_39_23 | reverse complement strand
TACTTTTTTGGGTAATCGCAGTAGTTATCCTATTTTTACCTGGTCAAATTGTTTTTGCGGAAACTGAATCGCGCGTAATGAGCAATGTTTTAATAATGTTTATTATGGCGTCCGCCATATTTTTTGCATTAACTTTGATTTTTTTCTATATAATCCAATGGTTGGGAAAAGTGAAGGAATAAATTACAAGACAAACTTTTTGAGCGCGCACTTAAATTTTATGCGATATTTAAAAAGTCCGTGGTGGATCTTTAATCATGGACTTCAATGAAATAAAAAGATAACCTTTTCAGCTCAAATGTTGTTGTTGTCTGTTTTTTATGTTTTCCAAGAAATATAATTCAAACCGATAGCTACTAACCAGCAAAGGCAACCCAAAAACCATATATCTGCAATACTCCATTTCCTCTGCATCGCATTTATGATTGTCAAAAAAGCATACATAACTAACAAAAAATATCAAGCCAGATCTTCTTAGCAGAATGCTTCTTGCTTGTTATCTTTATTGCCAGCCAATTTTTTCGTATCATTTTCGTTCCTCCCTGGATTTCTGTTTTTCAAAATACAAAAGTATATTTAGCTTATACTACTATAGTTCAATATACTTTAAATCAAATGTCAAGCACTAATACTAAATAACACTCGCATTTGGAGTGTTATTTGTTTTTGCCCAGAGAGGGAGTCGAACCCTCATCCCGTAAACGGGACAACATTTTAAGTGTTGCGCGTATACCATTCCGCCATCTGGGCATTTGTGAATCCAATCTAACTACAATTTCATTCTACCAAATCTAGCTCTGAAAATCAAAAAACCGTCCAAGCGCAAATATGCCTGTAAAATTTGTATGCGTTCACCGTAAGTCAACCAGTCGCGATATTTTCCCTTGAAAATTAAATCCGGCGGCTTTTTTATGCCCGCCACCGCCAAAAAAATTCGCCAGGCGCGACAAATCTACGCCCTTTTTCTCGGTCCTTAAGCTTACCCTAATTTCATTGCCTTGATATTCGCAAAACAATATTACTGCGTTAGCATTCGGAATGTTGTTAATTAAATTTACCACGCCAGCCACATCGCTTGACTTGGCATCGCATTCTAGTATATCTTTTTGCGTAATAATGGAATAAACAATTTCGTATTTACTATTATAAACTATTCGTTCCAGCGCTTTACCCCATAATTTTAAACTTGGCAATGTTCTAGCGTTATTTATATTTTGAATGATTAGTTTCAGACGCGCGCCACGCGATAAAAGTTTGGATGCCAAACTCAAAGTTTCTGGCGTAGTGTTGGAATGCATAAAACCGCCGGTATCAGTATAAATGGCTGTTAAAAGGCAAGTGGCGATTTCTTTTTCTATTTCCACCCCCAGCATTGTAATAATTGGCTCGACCAGCTCGGCAACTGCTGCGACCGATTCGTCAAAGAAATTTATATTGGCAATCTTGTGCAAATCATTGCGCGGATGATGATCTATGTTAATAAGCCGTTTTTTTCGCCCAGCAAAAGCTTTAATTCTGTCTGAATAACCAGTCCGCCGCAAATCACCGCAATCTAAAACTATAATCAAATCCCAATCACCTTGTAAAAAGTCTCGTTTTATTTCCCTAGCTTTAGGCAAAAATAAAAATGGCTCTGGCACTGAATCATTGCAAGCAATTGTCACATTTTTTGCTAATTTTTTGAGCGCGATATAAAGCGCGAGAGACGAAGCGATCGTGTCGCCGTCCGGAAACTGATGAATTATCAAAAGTATATTGCTATAAGCGTTGATTAGATCGGATATTCTTTGCGTCTCATTCATTAAAATTTATTTAGAATAATTTAGCACAATAATTTCGTGTTTTTCCGGCAAATCTGCTTTTTTAAGTTTAACTCTATCCACTGGCTCCGGGCAACTGAAATCTTGACAAAATTTCCCCAAATCTTCAAAACCGTAAGGGATAGAAATTTTGGGTTCAAGATTTTGAATATTTTGTTTGGCTAAATCGTTCACCGGAGTGAGCAAAATGTCAATTTCTCCAATTAGGTCTCTTTCGTTTTCGCGCAACGCTCGCTTTAAATTATTTAAATACGCCATTCGTATATCGCCAAAAGCGAACACGAATATATTACCAATCATCCCTTGGCACTCAACACCTCCGACTTCGTACTCGCCTTCGCCGTGTATTTCAAAATCATTTATTTTAATTGTTTCGCCAATTTTTACCACAGCATTTTTCGTCTTTACTGTGAACTTTTCCCCGCCTTGCCAAGTAATAATCATTTTTTGCTTCTTACTTCTTTGCTTTTGCTTCTGAAATCTTTTTAGCGACTTTTTTTATGTCTTCCGCGACTTTTTTAGTTATTTTTCCCGTGGATTTTTTAGCTTTCTCTTTTTTAACGATCTTTTTTTCTACTTTTTTAGCAACTTTTATTACTGCTGATTTTTTGTCAATTTTTTTCGCATTTTTGTTCGCTTTATCCTCTGAGTCTGGTTTTTTCATTGATAAATTTATTCGCCGATTATCGGGATCTATTTTTAAAATATAAAACTTATACTTTTCGCCTTCCTTCAAAGAACTTTGCTTACCTTTGTCCATTTGCGAAATGTGCACGAGCGCATCAAGCTGACGATCTATTTTAACAAAAGCGCCAAATGGGGTGAGTCGAGTGATTTCCGCCTCAACCTTTTCGCCCTCCTTCAAATCGCGCGAAGCCTTTTTCCATGGATCCTCTTCCAACCGTTTGAGGGTCAAGGAAACTTTTCCGCCAGAAGTAGATACTACCGCCACATCTAATTTTTGTCCAATTTGAAATTTCTTTTTCCAATCTTCATCTTTATTCCAGGAAATTTCTGATATATGAATAAGTCCGTCAATTTTGTCTTTTCTGCCAGAAACGTCCTGTATATCAAGTTTAACGAAAATACCAAAATCAACAATACCAGTGACAGTCGCTTTAAGCTTTTGCCCTGGTTGCAAATCTTCCGAGGCAGTAATTAGTCGTTCGTTGGAATATGCTTTTTCAGAAAAAATTAATTTGTTTGTTTTTTGGTCGATACTTAAAACCTTGACTGTCATTGTTGCGCCAACCAAAATTTTCAAGCGAGTTAAAATTTTATTTGCGTCGCCACCTTCCACTTTGGGATAATGCGCGGGAGCCAATTGCGACACTGGAATAAAACCATCAATTCCGCCAAACTCTATCAGTAGCCCGCCACGATTAACGGACGAGATTTTCACTTTGATCGGTTCGTGGCTTTCGTATTTATTTTGAAGCAAATTCCACACCCTGTCTTTATCTGCGCGCTTTAAAGATAAAACCATCATCCCATCCTCGTTTTCCAGCATTAAAATATAGACTAAAACTTTATCGCCTACTTTTAAATCTTCCACATCATAGGAAAATTCGCCTTCGGGAATAATGCCAATGGCAACGGCTGCCACATCAACTAAAATTTGGCTTTTTGTTTTTTGAATAATTTTCACTTCGCAAGTTGAATTACCTGAAAATGGAACGATCATATCGCCCATTGAGTCAACCAGCTCAGCCATCGTGCCAAATTGTTTAATTTTTTGCATTATTTTTGGGTAAAAAACTTTGAAATTCAACTTGTCGCTGATAGACTTTCAGTTGTTTGGGCAATAAAACAAAATAAAAAAGCAGATTATACGCCAGCCATAAAATAAAAAAAGCAATCAGCGCGACCAGCCAAATTCTTAAATTTAAAAATGATAATGTTTGCCAACGGAAAAATAATAACACAAAACCGATCAATCCGCAAGCCCAGAACATTTTGCTTATGCGATTTTTAAAATTTTTATACAGATAATTGTGCGGACGATAAGAAATTGTCACTAACGTCGCCAAAGCGATACAAACACTAAAAAAAATCATTAAATAAAGTATTGGCTCGATCGAGGCTGGCAATTTTGGCTCGAGGAGATAATCTTTTTGTATCAATTTTGAAAAATCAATTTTTAGCATAATAGACTTATTACGAAATAATTTTTCTACTACAATTAAATAATTTCGCTACGAAAAATTATTTCGTAATGAGTCTAATCAAAAAATATCAAATTTTTAGCTGTTTGGCAAGGGTCAACAAAAAATCCGCCCTTGCTCAAAGCGGATATTTAAGGACATTGAGGTTGGTTAGAAATGAACTTGATCGTAAATAGACAAGTGCTCTGCCAGGCACCTTCCAGCTTGCCTAGCTTTCCGATGGATATTTTGATGGGAGCAACCCTGCTCTTTGGCAATCTGCGTTAAAGTTGCGCCTTCTAGTAGTCGGCGTAAAATTATTTGATAATTATCAGGTATCTGTTCCAGCGCCTTCTCAATATCAAAGCACAAATCAACCCTCTCAACTTCATCGTTCGTAACAGCAACCACATCTTCAAGATACAGCCCTTCCCCAACTTCCTCGCTTAAAGATAAAGGGCGCAAATTTGCCAAAGCATCAAATGCTTTTTCAAGTTGATTGATGGGAATGCCCCAACGATCGCTTAGCTCGCTAAGGGTTGGAACTCGCCCGTATTCTTTCTCCAACTCATCTATTTTGTGTAATATCTTTTGAACAACTGCCATAATGTTAGTCGGGACTTTAAGCCGTTGCCACAAAAACTTGGTCAAAAAATTTTTTATCCGTCCTCTCATACATTCAACCACATAGGATGCAAATTTGTTTTTTTTGTTCTCGTCAAAAAGGTCAACTGCATTACAAAACGCAAGTTCAGCTTCCTGTCGTAGATCATCTTCAGGCGCGCCACAAAAAGAAAAATGACGAACCGTTGCCTCAATTAGCCCGCGATGTCTTATTAGCATTTCTTCTTTATTGCGACTAAACGGATATTCCTTTTCCGCCATGGCGCCTGCCTCCTTGTTGTCAAAAAATATGAGTTAAGAGCCTGTCTAATAACTGCATCTGATAACTACTAATAGCTTATTACAAGACGGCGAATACCTCGGAGCTTGCTCCGAGGATGAAGCCACCACCTTTGGCGTAACAAAGAATGTCGCGGGGCTTGCCCCGTCGGATTCTTTATTTTAGCTACAAAATGTAAATTAGTCGTCAAAGTAGCATTAGCTACCTTTCCTCATAATTTTCCTTTTTCGCCTAAAATAATCTTATTCTCGCTTCAAAAGCAATTATTATACAGGCTTTAGAATTATCCTAGCACAAAAATTAAAAAATAAAAATGTGCAGTAATAATGGAATTTGAATTGCCAATCAACTACGAATTTTATCACCCACATTCGCGAAAATATTCTGGAAATAGTTCGAGTATATTTTGTCCCGAACTCCGATGAAAAGTCGGAGTAAACTTCACAAGGGGCGACAAACCGACCGTTCAATCGAATTTTTGAACCCTAACAATTTCAAGTTTTTCTTTATAAGCTCTGCTCGACAGCTAAAATATACCATATTTTAGCTCTGGTGGCAAGATAGAATCTTTCAGAAGATAGGATTTCCATAAAAAACCGCGTTCATCTAACTTGATATTTGCGGTTTTTTAAAAAATATTATGGCTGATTGGCTCAATAAAAATTTCTGCTTCATTATTGGATCGGTTAGAATAAACGATATACTTTCCATCAATATCTCATTGAGAAGTTCCCGTAATAGGAATTTCTAAGCTTGCTTGTTTGCCGTCCGCCAAATTTAATATACTAATTTTACTAGAGTAATCGCTTTCGTAAAATAGTTTATTATTGATTATTTTGCCAACAAAATTCAGCGAGTCAACAGAGCTATACATTTCGGGATTTTAAATAATATTTTTATTATTTTTCAAATTTCTGACGACAAATTCATCAAAGAGTTCAATTATCTTGATTCGATGATAAACCACCTCTTTGGTCATCTTGCTAAGATGAGCAATATTACTGATGTATTTCATTAGCTGATTATACCCCCGAAACCAATAATTAGGATAAATTTGTTATATCTTTTAGCTCTTTCATAGAGTCCAATATGTTAATGAGCTTTTGCAAGGAAATTTCTCACACCTTAATTTAAAAATCTAAAAAATGAGGAATTTCTGAACCGTTTATTTCGCGTTAGCTGATGTTTTTCGACGCGATAGCGGAGAAAATACCGTTTTCCTCCTCTATAAATTAATGAAAAAAAATCTTTTTCCATTTTGGATTTTGGGCAGAGAGGTCAGAGGTTCATCCTGTTAGATTTAAAATTATCTAACAGGATGAATGCCAAAAATTCAAAACTCCTTATTCTCCCCAAACAAAAGGTTAAAATGTTGGGATTATTCTATAATCGTATTGATAATTTGCAGAATATCATGTTTGTGGTTTTTAGATAGAATACCAAACATTTTCAGCATTTCCAAAAATACTTTGATGTTGCTTTCTGAAATTTCAAAATGGGCAATTTCTTTTGCTTCAGCACATCGTCCGATTAAATTAGTTTTTGATTTTAATTCTGTGATTGGAAAACATAAATATAGCATTGGTTGGGTGCCGACTGCATATTGTTTCTCGGTAATTTTTATTTCTGTAACTATTTCGTATCCGTTAAATTTATAAATTAAAAGAGGGTATTTAACTTGAGTGTACTTAAAATTAAATCCATTTATATTTTTTGCTATCTGATGACTACGATCAATCTGTAATTCAGAATTATTATCAATTAAGTCATTATCTGGTATTGAATTAAGGTAATTAACAACACTCTCTAACTCTTTTTTAGATACAATAGACCATTTATGAAAATACCAAATATACTCAGATAACTCATAAAGTGCTTTAGTCTTGCTGTTTGCGCCAATAAACTCAGTCTCTGGTAGTGATGATTCTGCTAATTTTTCAGTTTCCTTTTTGACGACGTCATAGCTAATTTGCCATTCAACATAGTTGCTTAAAGCAAACTCACCTCGCCTAACTGCGACAAGAGTTCCGTATTCATTTACAATTGAACGATTCTTGATGCGAATTTTTCCGCTTACAGCAGTTAATACAATCGGTACTTCAATTTTATGTTCACTTTCTTTAATTAAAATTTTTGGCATATTTTTCACCTAGTTTACTTCCCAATAGTTCTTTAAAATAATTATCTATTTTTAATTTAGCATTAGGAATTTCTCTAAATTTAAATTTATTTTTTAAAATGGAGTTTGTGTGAACACTTTGAGCAATAAAGCACTCTTTTATTTTATTAAATTTTTCATTATCAATTATTACATCGCAATTTCCAATAAAATATGGCATTTTATCGGTATATTGCTTAAACACATCAATATAACAATAATATGGAAATTTTTCCATTAGAATATAAACTGTATTGTAAGTATCGGAATCAATAAAAGTCCGATTTCTTTTAAGAGCGTTTATATCCCTCAAGGTCCAAAATTTTGCGACTGGCTTGTCATTTTTATTTAGATATTTCTTATTGGGATATTTCTGAACATAATTAACTATTGTATCGAAATCATTTAAACAAAAATATCCATCATTCTTTACTTTAAATTGATAATTTTTAATGTATTCATAGTTCATACCATTCTGATCTCTTTTGTAAAGAGCAATTAAGATTGGAAAAGCCATTCCGCGAGAAGTTTCAGAAAATTCATGACTGCTTATGATTATTCCGTCAATTAATTTATAGTTTTTGGCGAATTTTGAAAGTAGGGTGAAGTTAGCCTTTTTGATTAAATAGGATAAAGGATGCAAAACACAAATATAATTAGCTTTAAGTTTATCGTAAGACAATAAAAATGACATGCCTAAATCCCTGGTTTTTATATCAAAATCAATTATGTTTTGAACAGAAACATCTTTAATGGAATTGCGGATTATGGAAGTTGTATCATTGTATGGCGGATTG
>PFTZ01000007.1 GCA_002789815.1 Candidatus Berkelbacteria bacterium CG_4_9_14_3_um_filter_39_23 | reverse complement strand
CGCTCGGGCGGGCAAAAAGGAAGGGGGTTGGGGGGAAGGAATTTTTGCCCGCCCTCGCTTTTCCGCCGCCGCCGAATTTCGTGCCAGCGAAGCTGGCGCGCCACCTAATTATCTATCCGCATCTTTTGCCGCTTTTTCAATCCAGTCGCCCATTTTATGATATCCGTCGTCATTATTCCACAGATAAAAATCATAACTTTCGGGAATTTTTCCGCACCTTTCGGAAGTATTGCCTTGTAGATCTTTTATCTTGCTTATATCTATACCCAACAAACCGTTTCCGACTTCAATACTCTTTTTAATTTCATACTTCACCCACCTACTACCACAGGTTTTTTCTCCAACTAAAACAACTGTCACAGAAGTCCCATTAAGTTGTTTATCTATCCAATTTTTAATGGCTTGATCACCTTGTCTTTTAATCGCCTCGAAATCTGCCGAGTCAATAAAACCGGCGGCTTCTTTCCCTTGAGCGACCCAACTATTTCTTACAACCATTGCCCTTGATACATCTTCGTATTTGAAACTAAAAAATACTTTTCTCATAGTTTTATTTTATTAAATAAATAGTAATCAACATAACACCGACTAATGTTATGTAAAATATTAATAATGTTTGAGAAAATATTGAGCAGAGCCAATTATTTTTACTAGTTTCAAAACCACTAGTGTCCATTGAAAAATCGATTTTTGACTCGTCAAGTTTTCTAACGCGGTCGTATAATGCACGGAACAATCTTTCTTGTGATAAAAAATATCCGTTTAAAATCCAAAAAATAATTACTGGAAAATAAGCAATTAAAAAATAATTGTGATTTGCATCTTTTGCTGAAAGAGCAAACAAAGCGGCAACCAATGTTATCGCCCAACCTTTTAACAAAAAACAATTTCCCGCCATCCTATTTATTGCAGTTTGGATAAATTCCAAATGTTTTTGCTTATTTTCCATATTTTATTTTTTCCTAGACGCTTTTTTAATAATCTTTCCTGTCTCAGACATAATACCAATTCCCGTTCCTTCTGTTGCCTGAATGGCATTACTTATATTGATTTTATTCACTGCCAAATATCGTGCTTTTTGTGATTTTTCGACCTGCTTGATTCCTTGTAAAATACCCGCCTTTTGTGTTTCCACCTCGATCACTTTGGTTGGCAAAACGAGATCAATGCCTT
>PFTZ01000005.1 GCA_002789815.1 Candidatus Berkelbacteria bacterium CG_4_9_14_3_um_filter_39_23 | reverse complement strand
ACCAAACTGGGATCGCTATACGGCGGAGGCATTACCTTTTTCACCCCGCTGGTGTCGCCGGGAGTGTAAGCGCGGGTATAGGCAAAATAAGTGCCAAAAACTAGCCCGATAAAAATCAGGAAGCTAATGAAAACTTTGGTTTTTTGCCCAAATCCTATGAGTCGTATAGGTCGAATAAGACTTATAAGTCCTGTAAGATTTTTTAGAATCTTCGCCACGATTTTTTCCTTTCTTGCAAGCGGTTGTAAAAAAGCTTCTCAGTATAACCACCGTTTTTAATAAAGTTTGCTTCCAACACATTGATCTGCTTGTCCAAAAGATAGTTGGTTTGGTTGATTAGGCAGATCATGGCATTGCAAGCCCCCTCCGCTGTCCGCATATACGGTCTATATGTCTCATACGACTTATCGGTCACATACACCAAAGCGCGAACTGCTTTTGCTTGCGCTGAATCTTTGCTCCACTCTGGAGTGTTGTGCTGACGCAGATAGTCGCTGTAATCCTCCAGCAACTCGTCGAGCGACGCTCGCGCCACGCCTACTAATTTTAACTCACTTTTACTCGAAGTTCTACTGGCGCTCGTTCCCTCCACAATGTTCTGCTTGCAACTGCGAGCTGCTTGCTCCATCTGGTCGCGCGTGCGCGAACCCATTCTCACATAGTGGCTACAAAACTCCACGGTAAAATCGTAGATGATGGCAGAGTTTTGGTAGGAAAGCAAATTTTTGTATGACATAGCTTTTCTTGAAAAATTTATAAGTCGCATAGGACTTATGTGTCCTATAAGTCGTATATGTCGCATAAAACGTATAGGTCATACGGAACATATAGGGCATATAAACACCATTTGTCCTATTTGTCAACTTCAGCTGGTTTTTCCTCAATCGGTGGCTGGCTCGGCTGGATGTTGTCAAGCGCTGGTTTGCCCCTCTTTATATTGTCAATAATTTTCGGCACATCCTCGTTGCTCGGATTAAGCTCGGCGATTTTCTCAAACTGCTCCAGCGCATCTTTTTTCTTTTTCTGCTGGTCGTAAATCACGCCCAGATAATAGCGCGCGTTGGAATAATTAGTATCAATTTTAACCGCCCTTTCCAGCTCTGCCCTAGCTTTATCCAGCTGATTATCTTGAAAGTATATTATCCCAAGCTGAAAAGCCAAACCAATATCACTGGGCGCCACTTGTTTAGTTTGCTCTAGTTTTTCCTCAGCCTCTTTAAGCTTG